>NZ_JBEYZD010000001.1:0-254126 GCF_040645895.1 Streptomyces olindensis
GGCGAAGGCCGACCCGTGGTCGGTGATGAAGGTCAGCTTCCTGCACTCCATCGCGCTCGGCATCTGCACGATCGTGGCGGCGGCCGTGGCCGCACGCCGGGCGCCTACTTCACGCGCCCGTACCAGACGCTCTTGGTCCAGATCTTCTGCAGCCGCACCACGTCCCCGGTCTTCGGGGCGTGCCAGAGCTTGTTCTTACCCGCGTAGATACCGACGTGGTACACGTTCTTGCCCGAGTGGAAGAACACCAGGTCCCCCGCCTTGCGGTTCTTGGCGGAGATGTGGTGGGTCTTGTTGTACTGCTGGGCGGCCGTGCGGGGCAGCTTCTTGCCGGCCTTCTTGAACGAGTACAGCGTGAGCCCTGAGCAGTCGAACCGGTGCGGCCCGGTGGCCCCGTACTTGTAGGGCGAACCCTTCTTCGAGGCCGCGATCTGGAGTGCCTTCGTCGCATGCGTGGCCGCCGCCGCCTCCGAGGAGAGGCCGGGGGCCACGATGGAGCCGCCCACCGCGGCGATGGTGAGGGCCGAGGCCGTACCGGCCCGGACCATGAGCGACGGGACACGATTGAGCGCAGTCATGCGCAACCCTTCGTCAGCCGCCTGTGAAGGATGACCTGTCGGATTCGGGCTGGCGAAGTTGCCCGGCCGCTGACGCGGCTTCACCCCAAGGGCTGCTCGGGCCCGGTCATGGCGTGACCGTCCCGGCGACCCGTCGTGCTTGGGTCCTCCACTCCTGCCGATCCACTTCTGTCGACCGGTCATCCGGGCGGCGGCAGGACTCGGCGTCCGCCCGGATCGCCCCGCCGCTGTGGCGGGGGCTTGTCGTCAGACAGGGATCTTGGCTCATGGTTGTCCGGAAATCCCAACGGAACCGGGGATTTGTGTTGTTACTCACCACTCACCCGTTCGGGTGGACACGTCTGTGTTCGAGCCACCGTCAACCGCTCCGCGGACCGCCGGACCAGGCATGGAATGTCCCATTCCGCCCCACGGCTACGCGCGTTGCGCAACCGTGGGGGCCCAAAAAAAGGATCCCTGTCTACTCCGAACAGGGGTACGTCGTTTGGTCCGTTTCGACTCAAGCCCGGACGCCCCGTCGTCGGAACGGGCGTCCGGGCCGTCGGATCCGGGTCAACTGACGGACTCGGGCGGCAGCGTGAGCCTGGCCGTGCGCCGCTCGCCGTCCAGCACCCGCAGCGCCCGGGCCAGCGTGCCGGCGTGCAGTTCCGTCTCGCCCCGCTGGTGCATCAGGGTCAACGCGTCACGCAGCGCGGTCGCCTTGCCGACCAGGGCCTGGGCGGCGCGCAGTCCGCGGTAGGTGTCGCCGTGCAGGGCCGGGTTGATCCGGCCGAGCAGGTCGACGACGTCGAGGTAACGGTCGATCAACTCCGCCTCGGCGCGAGTCAGTGCGGGCAGCGGCGGCAGTTCGGGCGGCAGCACCGGAGCCTCACCGTCCGGTCGGCGCGACCAGGGTGGCCTCGCGGTTGGGGAGGATCCGGTCCACCAGGCCGTACTCCACCGCCTCCTGGGCGGTGAGGATCTTGTCCCGCTCGATGTCCGCGCCGACCTGCTCCCGGGTGCGGCCCGTGTGCCGTGCGAGCAGCTCCTCCATGCGCGTCCGGATGCGCGTCAGTTCGTCGGCCTGGATCGCCAGATCGCTGGCCTGGCCGCGGATCGGCTCGGGCAGCGACGGCTGATGGATCACCAGACGCGCGCCGGGCAGCACGGATCGCTTGCCGGGGGTACCGGCGGCCAGCAGCACCGAGGCGGCCGCGCCGGCTTGGCCGAGGCAGATCGTCTCCACGTCGCAGGTGACGTAGCGCATCGTGTCGTAGATGGCCGTCATCGCGTGGAACGAGCCGCCGGGGGAGTTGATGTAGAGCGCGATGTCGCGATCCGGGGCCTGGTGCTCCAGGTACATGAACTGGGCCATCACGTCGTTCGCCGACGTCTCGTCCACCGGCGCCCCGAGGAAGACGATCCGCCCCTCCAGCAGCTTGGAGTACGGGTCCATCGTCCGGTGCCCGGAGCTCGTGCGTTCGGTGAACTCGGGCAGGACGTAACGGGCGGACGGTCGGGTCATGGCGAACCCCTCCTCGCGGGTAGAGCCGTCTCCCGGCGGACGGCTGTCTCTGTAAAAAATGTACAGGACGTACGTGACGTTATGATGGGGGTATGGCCTACGAGATTCCGGTGACGCAAGCCAGGGCTGAACTCGCCGACCTGATCAACCGCGTGGTGTACGCCGGCGAACGCGTCGTCGTCACCCGGCACGGCAAGCCCCTCGTCGCCCTCGTCTCGGCCGATGACCTGCGGCGACTCGAGGAACTCGCGGAGTCGGCGGAGCCCGCCGAGGAGCAGGTGATCAGCGCCGTCTCGACGGTCCGGGAGGTCGCGTCCGCTCCTCGCGAACAGCAGCGGTTCGGCATCGCGGCGGAGCACCGCAGGGCCGGCGGCCCGGCGTAGTCCGGGGCGGGCATTCGGAGGCCCGGCCCTCGGAGTCCGGGGCAAACAGACGAAAAGACCGCGCACCCCCGTCCGCTACAGCGGGGGTGCGCGGTCGTTCTGCGCGGTCCGGCGGCTCAGCCGACGGTCGCGAGGCCGCGCGTGTCGGCCGTGCGGCTGCCGCTCTCCCCGCGCGCCCGGAGCGAACCGCCGAGCAGTACGGCGCCCAGCCCCAGTACCGCCCACCAGGTCAAGGTCAGGGCGGGGCCGGTCGCCGCCGCGCCGTCGAAGTAGGCCACCGAGCGCAGCAGGCTCGTCCCCGCGCCCGGCGGCAGCCACTGGCCGATCGCGCCGGCCGGTTCCGGCAGCATCTGCGGTGCCGACGGCGCGCCGGAGAAGGGGTTGCCGAGCAGCATCACCACGACCGCCGCGATCCCCATCCCGGCGGTGCCCGCCAGGGCGGCGAGTCCGGCGACGGTGCCGCTGACGGCCAGCGCGGACAGGCCGAGCACCGCCGCCTCCGCCCACCAGTCACCCGTGAGCACCCCGAGCCAGCTGTCCGCGATCCCGGCCGCGACCATGCCCACCAGGGCGGACGCACCGAGCAGCGCGGTCACGGCCCGGACGCCGCGCAGCCGCAGCCGCGTGACCACGGCGCCGGCGGCGATGCCGGCCAGGGCGAGCGGCAGCACGGCGGCGTTCAGTGCCGCGCCGCGCGGATCGCTCGCCGGCGCGGGGACGACGTCGACGGTCCTGACCTGGGTGCCCCCTGCGGAGGCCTGCTGGGCGACGGCCTGCTGGAGGAACTGTGCGACGGCCGGGCCCGCGGCGGACGCGGTGAGCAGTTCGGGGCCCTGGGGCGTGACCACGACCGCCCCGTACACGCTCCGGTCCTCGACGGCGTCCCGGGCGGCGGCCTCGTCGGCGTAGCGGTGGATCTCGAACGCGCCCTCGTGCCGCTCCAGTTGCCGCTCGACCTGGGCCGTCGCCGCGGGCGGTCCGGCGATGCCCAGGGGCAGGTCGCGGGGTGCGGTGCGGGCGGCCGGCCAGGCGAAGGCCCACAGGGCCAGGGCCGCGAGGACGGGGACGAGCACGACGACCGCGATCACGTGGCGGGCGCTGGTGGAAGGCATGAGGTCTCCGGATCGCTAAAAAGAAGGATCGTTCGTTTTTGCTCTGCTCCCACCGTGCTCCGGCCGGGACTCCTTGTCAAGAATGAATATTCGTTTTACTTTGGGGATCATGGCTCGCGTGTCCCAGGAACATCTCGACGCCCGCCGCCGCCAGATCCTCGACGGCGCCGCGCTCTGCTTCGCCCGCAACGGCTTCCACGCCACGTCCATGCAGGACGTGCTGAAGGAGGTCGGCCTCTCCGCCGGCGCGGTCTACCGGTACTTCAGCGGCAAGGACGAGCTGATCGGGGCGATCGTCGGCGAGGTGCTGGAGGTGGTGGGCGGCGTCTTCGAGAGCGCGGCCGAGCAGAGCCCGCCGCCGCTGCCCGACGAGATGATCCCCAGGCTCCTCGCCACCCTGAAGGAGGTCAGGCCCGGCGTCGTGCAGGACGGCGAGTGGATCTTCCCCCGCCTCATGCTCCAGGCCTGGACGGAGACCCTGCGCAACGACGACCTGGCCGCCGTCATCCACTCCGGCTACGACCGGGTCCGCGCGGGCTGGGCGAAGGTGGTGGAGGGCTACCGGGCCGCCGATCTGATCCCCGAGGACGTCGACGCCGACGCCATGGCGCGTGTGATGATCGCCCTCGCACAGGGGTTCGCCGCCCAGATGGCCGTCTTCGGGGAACTGCCCTCGCAGACCCTCCGGGACGGAGTGCGGGCGCTGATGCGCATGCGGGACCCGCGCGCCGGTGCCTGAGGGATCACCGCTCGGTTAACGTGCCTGAAACCCGGTCCAACTAGCCTGCCGCCACGCCACCAGGGGTTTTCCCCGGGGGCCGCGGCAACCGGGCCCCGCACGGTCCGGAGCGAGGACTGTGAGGTGGGACGTGCAACTGACCCCGCACGAGCAAGAGAGGCTGCTGATCCACGTGGCGGCCGACGTGGCCGAGAAGCGCCGGGCCCGTGGGCTCAGGCTCAACCACCCCGAGGCGGTCGCCCTCATCACGTCGCACATCCTCGAAGGCGCCCGGGACGGCAGGACCGTCGCCGAACTCATGGCCTCCGGACGCAAGCTGCTCACCCGGGACGACGTCATGGAGGGCGTCCCCGAGATGATCCACGACGTGCAGGTCGAGGCCACCTTCCCGGACGGCACCAAGCTCGTCACCGTCCACGAGCCGATCGTCTGAGAGGGCCCCGATGATCCCCGGAGAGATCCTCTTCGCCGAGGACCCGATTGCCTACAACGAGGGCCGCGACGTCACCCGGCTCACCGTCCTCAACGCCGCCGACCGCCCCGTCCAGGTCGGCTCCCACTACCACTTCGCCGAGGCCAACCCCGGTCTGGAGTTCGACCGCGCCGCCGCGCGCGGCAAGCGGCTGAACGTCGCCGCCGGCACGGCCGTGCGCTTCGAGCCCGGGATCCCCGTCGACGTCGAACTCGTTCCGCTCAGCGGCGCCCGGGTCGTGCCCGGCCTGCGCGGGGAGACCGGAGGTGCCCTCGATGCCTGAGATCTCGCGTGCCGCGTACGCCGACCTGTTCGGCCCGACGACCGGCGACCGGATCCGGCTCGCCGACACCGACCTGCTGGTCGAGATCGAGGAGGACCGCTCCGGCGGGCCCGGACGCGCCGGCGACGAGGCCGTGTTCGGCGGCGGCAAGGTCATCCGGGAGTCCATGGGACAGGCGCGTGCCACGCGCGCCGAGGGCACCCCGGACACCGTGATCACCGGCGCGGTGATCATCGACCACTGGGGCATCGTCAAGGCCGACGTGGGCATCCGCGACGGGCGGATCACCGGCATCGGCAAGGCCGGCAACCCCGACACCATGGACGGCGTCCACCCCGACCTGGTCATCGGCCCCGAGACCGAGATCATCGCCGGCAACGGGCGGATCCTCACGGCCGGCGCGATCGACGCGCACGTCCACTTCATCTGCCCGCAGATCGCCGACGAGGCGCTGTCCTCCGGCATCACGACCCTCGTCGGCGGCGGCACCGGCCCGGCCGAGGGCTCCAAGGCGACCACCGTGACGCCCGGCCCCTGGCACCTGGCCCGGATGCTGGAGGCCATGGAGGCGTACCCGCTCAACATCGGCCTGCTCGGCAAGGGCAACACCGTCTCCCACGAGGCGATGCTGTCGCAGATCCGGGGCGGCGCGCTCGGTCTGAAGCTGCACGAGGACTGGGGCTCCACCCCGGCCGTCATCGACGCCTCGCTGACCGTCGCCGAACAGACGGGCATCCAGGTCGCCATCCACACGGACACCCTCAACGAGGCCGGGTTCGTCGGTGACACGCTCGCCGCGATCGCCGGGCGGGGCATCCACGCGTACCACACCGAGGGCGCGGGCGGCGGGCACGCGCCGGACATCATGACCGTGGTCTCCGAGCCGCACGTGCTGCCGAGCTCCACCAACCCCACCCGGCCGTTCACCGTCAACACCGCCGAGGAACACCTCGACATGCTGATGGTGTGCCACCACCTCAACCCGGCCGTGCCGGAGGACCTGGCCTTCGCCGAGTCCCGGATCCGGCCGTCCACGATCGGCGCCGAGGACGTGCTGCACGACCTCGGCGCGATCTCGATCATCTCCTCCGACTCCCAGGCCATGGGGCGCGTGGGCGAGGTCGTCATGCGGACCTGGCAGACCGCGCACGTGATGAAGCGGCGGCGCGGCGCGCTGCCCGGGGACGGACGGGCCGACAACCGGCGGGTGCGCCGCTACGTCGCCAAGTACACGATCAACCCGGCGCTCGCCCAGGGCCTGGCCCGCGAGATCGGGTCGGTGGAGAGCGGCAAGCTGGCCGACCTGGTCCTGTGGGAGCCGGCGTTCTTCGGCGTCAAGCCGCAGCTCGTCATCAAGGGCGGGCAGATCGCCTACGCGCAGATGGGCGACGCCAACGCCTCCATCCCGACGCCGCAGCCGGTCCTGCCGCGGCCGATGTACGGGGCGATCGGCCGGGCGCCGGCGTCCAACTCCCTCAACTTCGTGGCGCCGCTCGCCCTGGAGGACGGGCTGCCGGAGCGACTGGGCCTCGGCAAGCGGTTCACGGCGATCGAGTCGACGCGCGGTGTCACCAAGGCCGACATGCGGGAGAACGACGCGCGGCCCGAGGTACGGGTCGATCCCGACAGCTTCGCCGTGCACGTCGACGGGGAGCTGATCGAGGCGTCACCGGCGGCCGAGCTGCCCATGGCCCAGCGCTACTTCCTCTTCTGAAGGCGGGGTTGCGATGTCGCGCGCGGCGCTTCTCGTCCTGGCCGACGGCCGTTTCCCCGCCGGCGGGCACGCGCACTCCGGCGGAGCCGAGGCGGCGGTCAAGGCCGGACGGATCAGCGGGGCGGCGAGCCTCGCGGACTTCTGCCGGGGACGGCTGCACACGGCCGGGCTGATGGCGGCCGCCCTGGCGGCAGCCGCGGCGCTCGGCATCGACCCCGTCGCGCTGGACCGCGCCGCGGACGCCCGTACGCCGTCGCCCGCGCTGCGGCTCGCCGCGCGCAAGCTGGGCCGGCAGCTGATGCGGGCCGCCCGGGCGACCTGGCCGTCCGCCGAGCTGGACGCCCTGGGCCGGGAGTTCCCCAAGGGCGCCCACCAGCCGGTGGTGCTCGGGCTGGCGGCCCGGGCGGCGGGGCTGGGGCCGGTCGACGCGGCGTACTGCGCGGCGTACGAGAGCGTCAGCGGACCGGCCACGGCGACGGTGCGGTTGCTGAGCCTGGACCCCTTCGACGCGACGGGCGTGCTGGCCCGGCTGGCGCCGGAGCTGGACCGGGTCGCGGACCGGGCGGTGGAGTCGGCGCGGCGGGTGGTCGACGAGGGGGTCGACGCGCTGCCCGCCGCGTCCGCGCCGCTGCTGGAGATCGGGGCGGAGGCGCACGCGCAGTGGCCCGTCCGGCTGTTCGCCTCCTAGCCGGCGGCCCGTCACCCACCTCGTCGAATCAGTCGGACAAGAACGCAGGAGCCGTACATGCACCTCGACCACAGCCACAGCCATGACGGACCGGCCGCCGTCGGCGCCGACGCACACCGCCCCGACGGCACTCGCCGCGCGCTGCGCATCGGTCTCGGCGGGCCCGTGGGGTCCGGGAAGACCGCCACCGTCGCCGCCCTCTGCCGGGCACTGCGGGACGAGCTGTCCCTCGCCGTCGTCACCAACGACATCTACACCCGGGAGGACGCCGAGTTCCTGCTCCGGGAGGCCGTGCTGCCGCCCGAGCGGATCACCGCCGTGGAGACGGGGGCCTGCCCGCACACCGCGATCCGGGACGACATCTCCGCCAACCTCGAAGCGGTGGAGGACCTGGAGGACGCCGTGGGGCCGCTGGACCTGGTGCTCGTGGAGTCCGGCGGGGACAACCTGACCGCGACCTTCTCCAAGGGGCTCGTCGACGCGCAGATCTTCGTCATCGACGTGGCCGGGGGCGATGACATCCCCCGCAAGGGCGGACCGGGTGTGACCACCGCCGACCTGCTCGTCGTCAACAAGACCGACCTCGCCCCGTACGTCGGCTCCGACCTGGCCCGCATGGCAGCCGACGCCAAGGCGCAGCGGGCGGAACTCCCGGTCGTCTTCCAGTCGCTGCGCAGCGAGGCCGGGGTGGCCGACGTCGCCGCGTGGGTGCGCGCGCAGCTCGCCGCCTGGGCGGCATGAGCGTGAGCGGCTCCGCCGGGGTGCGGTCCGTCGCGAGGATCCTGGCCCGGGACGACGGACGGGGCGGGACCTCCCTGCCCGTGCTGGAGAGCGACGGGCCCCTGGCGCTGCGGCGCACCCGGTCCGGCGGCGGCGAGGCGCGGGTCATGCTGGTCGGCGCGATGAGCGGACCGCTCGGCGGTGACCACTTCACCGTGCGGGCCCGGGTGGAGGAGGGGGCGCGACTGTCCGTCGGATCGGCCGCCGCCACCATCGCGCTGCCCGGTCAGGCGAAGGGCGAGGCGCGCTACGACGTTCGGCTCGACATCGCCGACGGAGCCGAACTGCACTGGCTGCCCGAGCAGTTGATCTCCGCGCGGGGCAGCGATCTGTACGTCACGACCCGTGTCGAACTCGCCGCCACCGCCCGGCTGGTCCTGCGCGAGGAGCAGGTGCTCGGGCGGTCCGGTGAGGAACCCGGACGGCTGACGAGCCGGCTGACCGTGCGGGTCGCCGGCCAGGTGGTGCTCGACCAGGAACTGGCGTGCGGTCCCGGCGCGCCGGGCGGCTGGGACGGTCCGGCCGTGCTCGCGGGACACCGGGCCGTCGGGCAACTCGTCGTCGTGCGGCCCGAGTTCGCCGCCGAGCCGGTGACCGCCCGGTCCCTGGGGGAGGGGGCCTGTCTCGTGCCGCTCGCCGGGCCCGCCGCGCTGGTGACCGCCGTGGCGCCGGACGCCCTCCGGCTGCGGCGGCTGCTCGACGAGGCCTTGGCCTCCCTCGCGTGACCGTCCGTAGAACAGACGCGGTTCTCCGTTTATCGGATTGGCAAAGAAGGTCACCATCCCCTGTTCTCAGGCACCTCACAGCCGAGAGGATCCCCGTACTGATCGCAACTTCGTACGGGGAGGTCCCACTTGAGGGGTACGAGACCGAAGAGGCGGGTGGCGGCGCTCGGTTCGGCCGGCGCGCTCGTCACGGCCACGCTGATAGCCGGCGCCGTCGCGGCGCCCACGGCGAACGCGAGTGCGGGCAGCGGCCCCGGCCAGGACCGCGAGGCCCGGGGCGCCGCCATCGCGGCAGCCAGGGCCGCGAAGGCCGGCATCGACTGGCAGGACTGCCCCGCCGACTGGAACCTGGCCAAGCCGATCCAGTGCGGGTACGTGACGGTGCCGCTCGATTACGCCAAGCCGTACGGCAAGCAGATCAAGCTCGCCGTCGACCGCATCGGCAACACGGGCACCAAGGCCGAGCGGCAGGGCGCCCTCATCTACAACCCGGGCGGCCCCGGCGGCTCCGGACTGCGCTTCCCGGCCCGGGTCACGAGCAAGAACCCCATCTGGGCCAACGCCGCCAAGGCCTACGACTTCGTGGGCTTCGACCCGCGCGGCGTCGGCAAGTCGACGCCGATCTCCTGCGTCGACCCGCAGGAGTTCGTCAAGGCGCCCAAGATGGACCCGGTGCCCGACTCCGAGGCCGACAAGCTCGCCCAGCGCAAGCTGGCCCGCGAGTACGCCGAGGGCTGCCACGAGCGCAGCGGCTGGATGCTGCCGCACATGACCACGCCGAACACCGCGCGCGACCTCGACGTCATCCGCGCCGCCCTCGGCGAGAAGAAGCTCAACTTCCTCGGTGTCTCCTACGGCACCTACCTCGGCGCCGTCTACGGCACCCTCTTCCCCGGCCACGTGCGCCGCATGGTCGTCGACAGCGTCGTCAACCCGTCCCGGGAGAAGATCTGGTACCAGGCCAACCTGGACCAGGACGTCGCCTTCGAGGGCCGCTGGAAGGACTGGCAGGACTGGGTCGCGAAGAACGACGCGACCTACCACCTCGGCGACACCCGCGACGAGGTCCAGCAGCAGTGGCTGAAGCTGCGCGCCACCGCCAAGAAGAGCCCGCTCGGCGGCGTCGTCGGCCCGGCCGAGCTGATCTCCTTCTTCCAGAGCGCCCCGTACTACGACTCCCAGTGGGCCCCGGTCGCCTCGGTCTTCAGCAAGTACGTCGCCGGGGACACCCAGGCGCTGATCGACGCCGCCGCCCCCGACCTGTCGGACACCGCGGGCAACGCCTCCTCGGAGAACGGCAACGCCGTGTACACGGCCGTCGAGTGCGCCGACGCCAAGTGGCCCACCAGCTGGCAGCGGTGGGACCGCGACAACACGCGGCTGCACCGGGACCACCCGTTCATGACGTGGGCCAACGCCTGGATGAACCTGCCGTGCGCCACCTGGCCGGCCAAGCAGCAGACGCCGCTGGACGTGAAGACCGGCAAGGGCCTGCCGCCGGTGCTGATCGTGCAGTCCGAGCGGGACGCGGCCACCCCGTACGAGGGTGCCGTCGAACTGCACAAGCGGTTCAAGGGCTCCCGCCTGATCACCGAGAAGGACGCGGGCTCCCACGGCGTCACCGGCCTGGTGAACCCGTGCATCAACACCCGGGTGGACAGCTACCTGCTGACCGGCAAGCTGGACGGCGCGGACGTGACGTGCGCGCCGCACGCCACGCCGAAGCCGTAGCCGTCGGCCGTACGGTGGCGGAGGGGCGGCCGGAGCACCGGCCGCCCCTTCCTCATGACCCCTGGGCCGCGAACCAGGCGTCCTCCGCCGCGTAGCCGAAGAGGTCCGGGTAGATCCGCGCGAGAGCGGGGAACGCCTCCCGCCAGTCCTGCGCGGAGAGCCGGCGGGTGAGCCAGTCGACCGTCTCCGGCAGACTGTCGGCGTACGACACGACCGGCCGGTAACCCAGCTCCCGCTCGGCCGAGGACATGTCGCACACCACGGGCAGCGGTGTCGACCAGGGGGTACGGCCCACGGACGGCGCCGGTGCCGGCCCGTCCACCAGGACGGTCTCCGTCTCCACGCCCATGACCGCGTCGATGGCCGCCCCGATCTCCGACACCGTCGGCGGCCGCGGGTCGCAGGCGTTGAGCGCGCGCGAGCCCGGCCGGGCCGCCGCCAGCCGGACCAGCTCGGCGATGTTCCGGGCGGCCGCCGTGTGGAACAGGCTCTCGCCCCGGTGGGCGACCACGCGCCTGCGCCGGCCGTCGAGGTTCCGCTTCACGAAGTACAGCTCGCGGGGGAGCGGGCTGCGGGGGCCGTGGATCGCGCCGGCGCGCAGCAGTGTGGTGGGCAACCGGTCGCCCGCCGCGAGGAGTTCACGCTCCAGGGCGGCCTTGCCGGTGCTGTACGTGGCGTCCCCCGGCGGGACCGTCGGCTGGTCCTCCCCGATCGGCACGGGGTACTCCGGGAAGCCGTCCGGTTCCTCCATCGTGTCGAAGCCCCGGCCCTTGCCGTCCTCGTAGACCGACACGGTGGACACGACCACGGCCGAGCCGATCCGGTCGGCCAGACGCGTCAACTGCCGGGCGTGCCGGGCCCCGTAGGCGACGACGTCGACCACCAGGTCGCAGCCGTCGCCGATCAGCGCGGCCAGCGCCGCGTCGTCCTCGCGGTCCAGCCGCTCAGTCCGTACCCCGTCCGGCCAGTCCCCGGCGCGGCCTCCGCCGCGGGAGGCGGCCGTCACCTCCCAGCCGTCCCGCGCCAGCGCCGCCACCGCCGGCCGCCCGATCTGTCCGCCGGCCCCGATCACCACAGCACGTCTCATGCCGTGACCGTAGGGCGCCGGGGCCCGCCGGGTCACGGCGTTCTGCCGACAGCAGACCTCAACTGAGGGGCATGCGGGGGAACTTCCGCTCCTTCGCGGCGGCGGCCTCCTCAGCCTTCACGACGGCCGCGTACTGGTCGACGTACTCCTGCTCGGACAGCGAGAGGATCGCGTACATGATCTCGTCGGTGATGGCGCGCAGGACGGCCTTCTCGTTCTCCATGCCCTCGTACCGGGAGAAGTCGAGAGGCTTGCCGAAGCGGATCACCACGGGGTGGATGTTGGGGATGACCTTGCCGGGCGGCTGGGCCTCGAAGGTGCCGATCATCGCGCAGGGCACCACCGGCACCCCGGCCTTCAGGGCCATCACCGCGACGCCGACCTTGCCCTTGTAGAGCCGGCCGTCGTGCGAGCGCGTGCCCTCGGGGTAGATGCCGAGCAACTCGCCCTTGCCCAGCACGCCGAGGCCCTCGCGGATCGCGGCCTGGCCCGCGTCCTTGCCGGAGCGGTCGACCGGGATCTGCCCCGCGCTGCGGAAGAACGACGCCGTCAGCCGGCCCTTGATGCCCGGTCCCGTGAAGTACTCGGCCTTCGCCAGGAAGGTGATGCGCCGCTTGAGGACCGCGGGCATCAGGAAGTGGTCCGAGAACGACAGGTGGTTGCCGGCGATGATGGCGGCGCCCTCCGACGGCACGTGCTCCAGGCCCTCTATTCGAGGCCGGAAGACCAGTCTCAGCAGCGGGCCCAGCAGCACGTATTTCAGCAGGTAGTAGAACAAAGCGGGCGCTCCTCGACTCTCGCGGTGGACTCAACCGCCGCGTTCCAGCAGGTCAACCGGCATGTCGTGGGGTGCCAGTGTAGGTGCAGGGCGAGCCGCCGGGCACCTCGTGCACCCGTACCGCACAGATCCTTTGCCGATTGACTGATGGTCAGTCAGGGCGGGGTGTGCGGGGTGGTGCCTCTGGGGCCGGGGAGGGCGGTGAGGCCGGCGTGCTGCTCCGTACGGGTGACCGGCGCGCCGGGGCCCCGCCGAGTACCCTGCGACCTATGCGGATCTCTGTTTCCTCGGACATGGACGAGCCCGTCGCCCGCTCCCTCGTGGCCGCGCTGCGCGAGCGGGGGCACGAGGTGCGCCCGCACGGCGCGCTGCGCCCCGGGGACGACCCGCAGTGGGCGGTCTGCTCCGAGGCCGCGGCCCGGGAGGTCGCCGACGGGACGGCCGACCAGGCCATGGTGTGCTGCTGGACCGGCACGGGCGCGTCGATCGCCGCGAACAAGGTTCCCGGCGTACGGGCGGCGCTGTGCACGGACGCCTACACCGCCGACGGGGCCCGCCGCTGGAACGACGCCAACGTGCTGGCGCTCAGCCTGCGCCTGACCTCCGAGCCGCTGCTGAAGGAGATCCTCGACGCGTGGTTCGGCGGCGAGCCCAGCGCGGACGCCGAGGACCGGCAGAACGTGGACCGCGTCCGGCTGCTCGATCACGGCAGGACCCGCAGGTAGCTCATAGCCGTACGATGACGAGTGCCGTGTCGTCGGTGGCACCGCCGGGCGGCAGCAGCTCCAGCAGGACCGTGTCGGCGAGGGTCTCCGGGTCCTGGTCCCGGTGGCAACGCAGGGCGTCGGCGAGCCGGGCGAGGCCCACGTCGATGTCCTCGCGGCGCCGTTCGACCAGGCCGTCGGTGTAGAGCACCAGGGTGGCGCCCGGCGTGAACGCGGTGTCCGCCTGGGGCCGGGGGATCGGGTCGGGGCGGGCGTCGAGCGGTGTGTCGGTCGCCCGGTCGAGGAACTCGGTGCGGCCGTCGGGGTGGACCAGCACCGGCGGGAGATGGCCGGCGCTGCTGTAGGTCACGGTGTTCCGGTCGAAGTCGACGAACGTCGTCACCGCGGTCGCCGACTCGGCGCCGTCGACCACGTTCGCGTAACGCCCCAGTACGTCCAGGGCCTGCGCGGGGCCCTCGGCGACCCGGGAGGCCGCGCTGAGCGCGCTGCGCAGCTGGCCCATGACCCCGGCGGCCGGCAGTCCGTGCCCGACCACGTCGCCCACGGACACGCCGATCCGGTGGCCGCCCACCAGGTCGACCAGGTCGTACCAGTCCCCGCACACGTTGAGCGCGCCCACGGCCGGCCGGTAGCGGACGGCGGCCCGGTGGTGGTGGACCTGGCGGCCGGCGGGCAGCATCGCCTCCTGCAGTGCCAGCGCCACCTCCCGCTCCCGGGAGTGCGCGAGGCGCAGCCGCTCGTTCAGCTCCTGCAGTTCACGGGCGCGGGTGTACAGCTCGGCCTCCAGCACCCGCGCGCGGCTGTTCCGGCCCGCCCGGCTCCCGCCGCCCCGGCCCCGGGCCCGGATCAGCTCCGTGACCTCCTCGACGCGGTGCACGATCAGCACCACTTTCCCGTCGGGTCCGAGCAGCGGCGCGTTCACCGGGCTCCAGTAGCGTTCCTCCCACTCCCCGGGGCGCTCGGGGTCCTCGACGTCGTAGCGCTGGAGGGCCATGGTGTCGCGCTCGCCGGTGGCCAGGACGCGGTACAGCGAGGCCTCCAGGTTGCGCATGCCCGTCGCGGCCGGGTCGTTGGGGTTGTCCGGGAAGACGTCGAACAGGTAGCGGCCGACCAGTTGCTCGCGGGAGCGGCCGGAGCCGCGGACGAACTCCTCGTTGACGTCCGCGTACACCAGCTCGGGCGTCAAGAGCGCCACCATGCCGGGCAGGGCCTGGAACACCGCCGGGTAGTCGATCGCCGTATCCGCCATGGCCACCGCCTCACCGCTGCCGGGGTCACACCAGTTTCGCACGGTATGTACGAAGTGGGACCCGGGGTCACTCCAGGAGATCCGTCAGGGACTGCTCGGCGAGATCCGTCAGGGACTGCTCGGCCCAGATGATCTTCCCGTCGGGGATGAAGCGCGTGCCCCACCGCTGGGTGAGCTGGGAGACCAGCAGCAGTCCGCGCCCGCCCTCGTCCGTCGTGCGGGGGTGCCGCAGATGGGGCGCGGTCGCACCGCCGTCGAAGACCTCGCAGACCAGGGCCCGCTCGCGGATCAGCCGGAGCCGGATGGGCCCGTCCGAGTACCGCATGGCGTTGGTGACCAGCTCGCTCACCACCAGCTCCGTGGTGAAGACCAGTTCCTCCAGGCCCCAGCGCGAGAGCTGCCGGGTGGCCGTGCGGCGGGCCTCGGCGACGACGGCCGGGTCGCAGGGCAGGTCCCAGGCCGCGACCTGGTCGGCGCCGAGACGTTTCGTCCGGGCCATCAGCAGCGCCACGTCGTCGTACGGGCGCGCCGGGACCAGCGCGTCCACCACGGCCCTGCAGCACGACTCGAGCGGCCCCGCCCGCTCCAGCGCCCTGCGCAGCCGCTCCCGGCCGGCGTCGACCGCCCAGGTCGTCTCGCCACGGGCCAGCAGCCCGTCGGTGTGCAGCGCCAGCGTGCTGCCCTCCGCCAGGGACAGCTCGACCGCCTCGAAGGGCGGGCCGCCCACGCCGAGCGGCGGCCCCTGCGGAAGGTCGACGAAACTGACCGAACCGTCGGGCAGCACGACGGCCGGCGCGGGGTGGCCCGCGGCGGCCATCGCACACCGGCCGTCGACGGGGTCGTAGACGACGTACAGGCACCCGGAGCCCATGGACTGCCCGCTGCCGGGGCCCGCCGCGCCCGGCTCGACGCCCTCCTCCCGCGCCGACCGCGCCACCAGGTCGTCGAGGTGGGCCAGCACCTCCTCGGGCGTCAGGTCCAGCGCGGCCAGCGTCCGCACGGCGGTCCGCAACTGCCCCATGGCCGCGGCGGCGTCGATGCCGTGCCCGGGCACCTCGCCCACGACGAGCGCGACGCGCGCCCCGGACAGCGGGATGAGGTCGTACCAGTCGCCGCCCAGACCGGTCAGCTCGTCGGCCGGCCGGTAGCAGGCGGCCACCTCGACGGCGTCCTGCTCGGGCAGCCGGTGGGGGAGCAGACTGCGCTGCAGGACGAGCGCGGCGTCACGCTCGCGGGTGTAGCGGCGGGCGTTGTCCACGCAGACGGCCGCGCGGGCGACGAGGTCCTCGGCCAGGCGCAGGTCCTCCTCGTCGAAGGGCTCCCGGCGGTCGCTGCGGAAGAAGGAGGTGACGCCCAGGGCGGTCCCGCGGGAGCGGATCGGCACGGTCATCGCGCTGTGCGGGCCCGGCCCCACGAAGGCGGCCCGCCGGTCGCCCGGCCCGTCCGCGGCCCACTCCCGGGCCGGCGGATCGAGCCGCTCCGCACGCCAGGACCGCCCCGTGGCCAGGGAGCGGGCCGGGGGAGACCCGGGCAGGTAGGCCACGCCGTCGCCGATCCCGACGGCCGTCTCCGGCAGGTCGTCCTCCGTGGAACGGTGTCCGGCCCGGCGCAGCGCCGGCGGTTCGGTGTCCGCGAGCGGCCCCGGAGCCGGCTCGGCGCCCCGGAGCACCGTCTCCAGCAGGTCCACGGTGACGAAGTCGGCCAGTCCCGGCACGGCCACGTCGGCCAGCTCCTGCGCGGTGCGCACCAGGTCCAGGCTGCGGCCGATGCTCTGGCCGGCCCGGTCGAGCAGCGCCAGCCGCTGCCGGGCACGGTGCCGCTCGGTCATGTCGACGACCGTGTAGTACACGCCTATCGGACGGCCCCGGTCGTCCTCGAGCCGGGTGAAGGACAGCATGTGCGCGGTCTCGCGCAGCGGCGCCGACCGGATCTGCCCCACGTGCTCGTACCCGACCACCGCCTCGCCGGTCTCCAGCACGTGCCGCATCTGCGCCTCGACCGCCTGGGCGTCCATGCCGGGCTGGACGTCCGCGAAGCGCAGGCCGAGCCGTCGCGGCGCCGGCCCGCCGCCGAACTGCTCCAGGGCGGCGTTCGACCACACGAAACGCAGGTCCGTGTCCACGATCGCGATCCCGACCGGGGCGTCGGACACCATCCGCTCCAGCACCGTACGGCTCATGTCCCAGCCGGGCGCGTCCGCCAGCTCCGACAGCAGCACCAGCCAGCGCGAGCCGCCGTGGGCCTCGTCGGCCGAGGTGATCCGGGCCATGACCCGCACCGGCTGCCCGTCCCTGCGGCGGGCCGTCAGCAGTCCCGTCCAGCCGCCGTCCCTGCGGCACCGCTCGACCAGGTCCGGTACGCGCTGCGCGTCCTCGCCGGTCAGCAGATCGGCCAGCTTCCTGCCGACCGCCTCGGACGCCGGGTACGCCAGCAGCAGCCGGGCGGCGCCGGTCCAGCCCGTCACCACGCCCTGCGGATCGAGCAACAGGGGCGCGGCGTCGGCTACGTCGAACCGCTGCCGGCCAACGCCGTACTCCTCGTGTGCGCCCACGGCCGACCTCTCTGTCGCTGAGAGTGGTCTACCACCTCTTGCACCAATCTTCACCCTTCCTGCGGGTGCGGGCGGCCTGGACGGGGCCGCTCGGTGGAGGGCGGTGCGGGCCGGGCGGGTGCCCGCCCGGCCCGTGGGCCTCAGCTCCGCTGCCCGAGTACCTTCTCCAGGGCCCCGAGCGCCCCTTCGAGTTCCCCGGCGGTGATCGTCAGCGGCGGCGCCAGGCGGATCGTCGAACCGTGGGTGTCCTTCGCCAGGACCCCCTCCCGCATGAGGCGCTCGCTGATCTCACGCCCCGTGCCGAGCGCCGGGTCGACGTCGACACCCGCCCACAGCCCGCGCGAGCGGAACCCGACCACGCCCTTGCCGACCAGACCCGTCAGCCCCTCGCGCAGGGTCCCGCCCAGGTCGGCCGCCCGGCGCTGGAACTCGCCCGTCTCCAGCAGCTCGACCACGGCCGTGCCGACCGCCGCCGCCAGCGGGTTGCCGCCGAAGGTCGAGCCGTGCTCGCCCGGGTGCAGCACCCCGAGCACCTCCCGGCGCCCGACCACCGCCGACACCGGCACGATGCCGCCGCCCAGCGCCTTGCCCAGCAGCACCACGTCCGGCACGACCGACTCGTGCTCGACCGCCAGCGTGCTGCCCGTCCGGCCCAGCCCGGACTGGATCTCGTCGGCAATGAACAGGCACCCCATGCGGCGGGTCAGCTCGCGCACGCCGGCCAGGTAGCCGTCGTCCGGGACGATCACCCCGGCCTCGCCCTGGATCGGCTCGATCAGCACCGCCGCCGTCGTCTCGTCGACCGCCGCCTCCAGCGCGGCCAGGTCGTTGTACGGCACGACCCGGAAACCCGGTGTGAACGGCCCGAAGCCGGCCCGGGCGGTCTCGTCCGTCGAGAAGCTGACGATCGTCGTCGTACGGCCGTGGAAGTTGTCCGCCGCCACCACGATCGTGGCCCGGTCCGCCGGGACGCCCTTGACGTCGTAGGCCCACTTGCGGGCCACCTTCACACCGCTCTCCACCGCCTCCGCGCCGGTGTTCATGGGCAGCACCATGTCCTGCCCGGTCAGCGCGGCCAGCCGCTCGGCGAACTCCGCGAGCCGGTCGTTGTGGAAGGCCCGCGAGGTCAGGGTCAGCCGGTCGAGCTGGCGGTGGGCCGCCTCGATCAGCGCCGGGTGCCGGTGGCCGAAGTTGAGGGCCGAGTACCCGGCCAGCATGTCGAGGTAGCGGCGGCCCTCCACGTCCTCCACCCACGTGCCCTCGGCGCGGGCGACGACCACGGGCAGCGGGTGGTAGTTGTGCGCGAGGACCGGCTCCTCCGCGCGGATGAGCTCCTCGGAACCGCGGGCCTGCCGCGAGACGGGGGGCTCCTCGGAGCCCTGGGTGCGGACGGGTGCGGTCATGAGCGGATCTCCCGGATCTCCTGGGTGCAGCACTTGATGCCGCCACCGGCCTTCTGGAACTCGGACAGGTCGACGGGGACGGGGACGTAACCGCGGTCGGCGAGCTGCCCGGCCAGGTCCGTCGCCCCCGGCGAGATGAACACGTGACGCCCGTCGGAGACGGAGTTCAGCCCGAACGCCATCGCGTCCTCGCGGGTGGCGAGCACCGCGTCCGGGTACAGCCGGGCCAGCACCTCGCGGCTGCCCGGCGAGAACGCCTCGGGGTAGTAGGCGATGTTCCCGTCGCGCCCCTCGTCGAGGACGAACAGCGCCGTGTCCAGGTGGTAGAAGTACGGATCCACCAGCGTCAGGCTGATCACCGGTACGCCGAAGTACTCCTGCACCTCGCTGTGGGCCTCCCGGGTGGTCCTAAAGCCCGTCCCGGCCAGGATCCAGCGGCCCGCGGGCACGAGGTCGCCCTCGCCCTCGCACACCGACTCGGGGTGGTAGACCTCGTAGCCCTCCGTCTTGAACCACGCCTCGTACGGCACGGACTCGGGACGGCGCTCGGGCGCGTGGAAGAGGGAGCCGAAGACGCGGCCGTCGACGACGACCGCCGCGTTCGCGGCGAAGACCATGTCGGGCAGGCCGGGAACGGGCTTCACAGTGTCCACGGTATGGCCGTGGGCACGGTAGGTGTCGACCAGCGCCTGCCACTGGTCCAGGGCCCTGAGCACGTCGACGGGGTCGTCGGGGTGCATCCAGGGGTTGATCGCGTACTGCACGGCGAAGTGTCTGGGTTCGCAGACGAGGTAGCGCCGCCGGCGCGGCACACGGGAGTCGGGCACAGAGGGGTCCCTCCGCTTCCTCACGGTGTGTGACTGGGGGTTGACACAACGGTAGGAAGTGACGGCGGGGGCCGACAAGAAACAAAGGTTGCGCGTCCGCGCAGGAACGCTGCGTCTTCCGGCAGGTCGGCGCACGGACGCTGCGCCGCCCGGGACCTACTCGGGCGCCGGGTGGCTGGCTCCCGCCTCCGGACTGTCCGGCAGCAGATGGGACAGCACCATCACGCTGATCGTCTTCCGGATGAACGGCTCCTGCCGGATCCGCTCCAGCACCTCCTCGAAGTGCTCCACGTCCCGTGCCCGCACGTGCAGCAGCGCGTCCGCGCCGCCGGTCACGGTCATCGCCGCGGTGATCTCCGGGTAGTCGCGCACGACGTCGGCCAGCCGCCGCGGCGGGGCGGCGCCCTCGCAGTACACCTCGACGTAGGCCTCTGTGCGCCAGCCCAGGGCCGACGGCTTGACGGTCGCCGTGAACCCGGTGATCACGCCGGTCTCCCGCAGCCGGTCGACCCGCCGCTTGACCGCCGTGGCCGACAGCCCGATCGCCGTGCCGATCTCCGCGAACGACGTCCGGGCGTTCGCCATCAACGCGGTGACGATCTTCCGGTCGAGTTCGTCGAACGCCGAGGACCTGCTGTTCATGCGGGCACTGTATCCACCGGCCCTCCGCCCCTACACTCCACGTTCATGCTGCGCGCCCTGGCTGTCGACGACGAACGCCCCTCGCTCGAGGAACTGCTCTACCTGCTGCAGGCCGACCCCCGGATCGGCAGCGCGGAGGGCGCCGGCGACGCGACCGAGGCGCTGCGCCGCATCAACCGCGCCCTGGAATCCGGCCCCGGCGGGCCCGAGGCGATCGACGTCGTCTTCCTCGACATCCAGATGCCCGGCCTCGACGGACTCGACCTGGCCCGGCTGCTCACCGGGTTCGCCCGGCCGCCGCTCGTCGTGTTCGTCACCGCCCACGAGGACTTCGCCGTCCAGGCCTTCGACCTCAAGGCCGTCGACTACGTCCTCAAGCCCGTCCGCAAGGAACGCCTCGCCGAGGCCGTCCGCCGGGCCGCCGAGCTGCGCGGCGCCGCCCCGCGCATACCCGTGAGCGAACCCGACCCGGACCACATACCCGTCGAGCTGGGCGGCGTGACCCGGTTCGTGGCCGTCGACGACATCACCCACGTCGAGGCCCAGGGCGACTACGCCCGCCTGCACACCGACAAGGGCAGCCACCTGGTGCGCATCCCGCTGTCCACCCTGGAGGAGCGCTGGCGCTCGCGCGGTTTCGTCCGCATCCACCGCCGCCACCTCGTCGCCCTGCGCCACATCGGCGAGCTCCGCCTCGACGCCGGCACCGTCAGCGTCCTCGTGGGCTCCGAGGAACTCCAGGTCAGCCGCCGCCACACGCGCGAACTGCGCGACCTGCTCATGAGGAGGCCGTGACGGTGCCCCAGGACCACACCGAACGCCGCGTCGTCGTCACCGGCCCGCCCCGGCAGACCCGAAGGGCCTCCGGCTACTACCGCCCGCGCACCGAGATCGACGAGCAGACCACCCTCGGCCACACCTACGTCCGCTCCCTGATGCGCACCCAGCTGCGCGCCGCCCTCACCGTCTTCGCGGTCCTCGGCCTGCTCGTCGGCCCGCTCCCGCTGCTGTTCGCCGCCATGCCCGACGCCCGCCGCCTGGAGTGGGCCGTCCTCGGCTTCGGCCTCTACGTCCCCCTCGTCCTGCTCGCCCGCTGGTACGTCCGCCGCGCCGAGCGCAACGAGCGCGATTTCGTCCGCCTCGTCGAAGACCGCTGAACCCACCCCCATGAACTCCAGCTACGCCGTCCCCGCCGTCGCCCTGGTCGTCGTCGCCACGGTCCTGGTCGGCGCCTTCGGCCTGCGCATCTCCCGCACCACCTCCGACTTCTACGTCGCCTCCCGCACCGTCGGCCCCCGCCTCAACGCCGCCGCCATCAGCGGCGAGTACCTCTCCGCCGCGTCCTTCCTCGGCATAGCGGGCCTCGTCCTGGTCCAGGGCCCCGACATGCTCTGGTACCCGGTCGGCTACACCGCCGGCTACCTCGTCCTGCTGCTCTTCGTCGCCGCCCCGCTGCGCCGCTCCGGCGCCTACACGCTCCCCGACTTCGCCGAGGCCCGCCTCGCCTCCCAGGCCGTACGGCGGCTCGCCGGGGCCTTCGTCGTCGGCGTCGGCTGGCTGTACCTGCTGCCCCAGCTCCAAGGCGCCGGGCTCACCCTGACCGTGCTGACCGGGGCGCCCGACTGGCTCGGCGGCGTGATCGTCGCCGTCGTCGTCACCGCCACCGTCGCCGCCGGCGGCATGCGCAGCATCACCTTCGTCCAGGCCTTCCAGTACTGGCTGAAGCTCACCGCGCTGCTCGTCCCCGCCCTGTTCCTGATCCTCGCCTGGCAGAGCGACGGCGCCCCGCGCCACGCCTTCGACGAACCGGCCACCTTCCGCGAACAGCGCGTGGTCCGCGTCGACGACAGCGTCGACCTGAAGCTGGAGCGCCCCCTGACCGTCACGGTCACCGGCACCGTCGACGGTCGCGCCCACACCGGCACGCGCCTCGACCTCCCGGCCGGCACCCACCACATCGAACGCGGCACCCGGCTCACCTTCGCCGAGGGCGCGACCGTCCCCGCGGCCGAGCGCGGCGGCGGTGGCGACCTGTCCCCCTCGCAGGCCGAGAGCCGCGCGGAACGCCCCCTGTACGCCACCTACGGGCTGATCCTCGCCACGTTCCTCGGCACCATGGGCCTGCCGCACGTCGTGGTCCGCTTCTACACCAGCCCGCACGGCGTCGCCGCCCGCCGCACCACCGTCGCGGTCCTCGGCCTGATCGGCGCCTTCTACCTCCTGCCCCCCGTCTACGGCGCCCTGGGCCGCCTCTACGCCCCCGAACTCACCCTCACCGGCGACCCCGACGCGGCAGTGCTGCTGCTGCCCGACCGGATGATCGGGGGAGTGGGCGGCGATCTCCTGGGCGCGCTGGTCGCGGGCGGCGCCTTCGCCGCGTTCCTGTCCACGGCCTCCGGCCTGACCATGGCCGTCGCGGGCGTCCTCACCCAGGACGTCCTGCCGTCCCGGGGCGTCAGGCACTTCCGGCTCGGCACGGTCCTCGCGATGGCGATGCCCCTCGCGGCGAGCGTCCTGGTCGGCGGGCTCCCCGTCGCGGACGCGGTCGGGCTCGCCTTCGCCGTGTCGGCGTCCTCGTTCTGCCCGCTGCTGGTCCTCGGCATCTGGTGGCGGCGGCTGACCCCGCCCGGCGCGGCGGCGGGCATGCTGGTCGGCGGCGGCTCGGCCCTGCTCGCCGTCGCCGCGACCATGGCGGGCTACCCCGGCGAGGGCGCCGCCCTGCACGCCCTGCTCGCCTGGCCCGCCCTGTGGTCGGTGCCGCTGGGCTTCCTCACCATGATCCTGGTCTCCCTGGCCACCCCCGGCCGGGTCCCGCCCGGCACGGCGGCCGTCCTGGCCCGCTTCCACCTGCCCGAGGAACTGCGCACGGAGGTGACGGCATGAGCGACTTCCTGGCGGGCCTGTGCGTCGCCGTCCTGCCGGTCCTGGCCCTCGGCGTCTGGCTGGGCCGGCGCACCGCCCGGGCCAAGAGCCTCGCCGGCCTCGGCACCCCCGTGGAGCACGCCACCTTCGAGACCCTGCACACCGCCTCCCTCGCCGCGCCCCCGCTCAGGGCCGGGCTGACCGAGGAGACCGCCCGCAAGTCCGCCCGCAAGCTGCGCTCCCTGCTCGGCACCGATGCCCTCTGCCTCACGGACCGCGAACAGGTGCTGGTCTGGGACGGCGACGGCGCCCACCACCGCACCGAGATCATGGAACGCCTCGCCGGCGCCCTGGACACCGGCCGCGGCGAGGCCTTCGGACTCACCTGCGACAGCCTCGACTGCTCCGTGCGCTGGGCGGTCGTCGCCCCGCTCACCGTCGACGACCGCGTCCACGGTGCCCTGGTCGCCTGCGCGCCCCGCGAGTCCGCCGTCCTGGTCCGGGCCGCCGGTGAGGTCGCCCGCTGGGTCTCGGTCCAGCTGGAGCTGGCGGACCTCGACCGGTCCCGCACCCGCCTCATCGAGGCCGAGATCAAGGCGCTGCGCGCCCAGATCTCCCCGCACTTCATCTTCAACTCGCTCGCGGTGATCGCCAGCTTCGTCCGCACCGACCCCGAGCGCGCCCGCGAGCTGCTCCTGGAGTTCGCCGACTTCACCCGCTACTCGTTCCGCCGGCACGGCGACTTCACCACCCTCGCCGACGAACTCCACGCCATCGACCACTACCTGGCCCTGGTCCGGGCACGCTTCGGCGACCGCCTCTCCGTCACCCTCCAGATAGCACCGGAGGTCCTGCCCGTCGCCCTGCCCTTCCTGTGCCTGCAGCCGCTCGTCGAGAACGCCGTCAAGCACGGCCTGGAGGGCAAGGCCGTCTCCGCGGGCAAGTGCCACATCCAGATCACCGCCCAGGACGCGGGCGCCGAGGCCCTCGTCGTCATCGAGGACGACGGCGCCGGCATGGACCCCGAGCTGCTGCGCCGCATCCTCGCCCGCGAGGCCAGCCCCTCGGGCGGCATCGGCCTGTCCAACGTCGACGACCGGCTCCGCCAGGTCTACGGCGACGACCACGGCCTCGTCATCGAGACCGCCACGGGCGCGGGCATGAAGATCACCGTCCGGCTCCCCAAGTACCAGCCGGGCGTGCACTCGGCCGGCCGGCTGACCCGGGAGTGAGCCCTCAGGTGCTCTTCGTGGTGACCACCATCCCGAGGGTGATCAGCCCCAGGACGACCCAGCCGAACCACAGCCAGCCGTTGCTGCCGAGCGCCACCGTGTAGGCCGTCACCACGACGAGGCCGCCGACGGTGAGCACTCCCATGGTCTTCGTCGAGTTGGAACCGTTCGTGGAACCGGGCATCGCAACACCCTCCTCATGGTTCGGTCCCCTCCATGGTGCCCCCGTTCTGCCTCCTGACGGTGCACACGACGACATGAGTACCGGATTTCCAGGGACCCTCGCTGGTCCACGACCCGGCTTCGTGGACGGACGGATCGAAGCCGTAGTCACGCGGCGCGACGTCCCGGGCACACGCCGCGTCCGACGAGGTCCGCGCCTCGGCGAGCGTCACGTCCGCGCCCAGCCGGGTGAACCCGAGCACCTGCTCGTCGTACCGTCCGCCACAGGGCACCAACCGCGCCTCCCGGTTCGAACGGACGTCCAGACAGTCGCGCCTCTGCATGGTCGCGGTGTCGGCGAACGGCGTACCGAACCTACGCCGCTCCCCGAGCGGTCCGTACAGCGGCCCGTGGGCGCCGAGCACCAGGCAGGCGGTCCGCCGCCCGGCCGCCTCGAACCCGGTGGCGGTCGGCACGACGGCGTGGCTGCGGACATCGGCGAGCCGGTCCCGCAGCTCCCGTGTCCGCTCCTCGCACCGGGCCGGACCCAGCTCCCGCGCCTCCTCGGCGGAGGCGGCCCCGACGAACGCCAGCACCTGCCCGTCGGGCGCCTTGTCCCGGCAGGTCGGGTCCAGCGTCAGCCGGGGCGTGCCGGCGAAGCGGCGCCCGCCGGGCCAGTCGGCGAGCACGCAGTCCCCGTCCGCGAGCGGTTTCCCCAGCCCGACGGCGTCTCCGTACGGCGCCCCCGTCCCGCCGCCCTCCGCACGATCGCCCAGCGCGTACCAGACGCCGCCCAGGGCGAGGGCCAGCCCGAGACCGCAGGCGGCGACGGCCCGGAAGGGGGAGGAGCGCCTGCGCCGCCGCGTGCCGGACGCGGCGGCGACGGGCCCGGGGCCGCCCGGCCCGGCCCCCGCCTCCCAGGGTGACGGCGACCCGGGATCGGTCCTGGTCCGCTCGTACGCCTCCGACCGGGACGCGAGGAGCCCCGACAGCGCGGCCTCCGCCTCCGGCGCGGTCATCCGCAGGTCCGGATCCTTGGCGAGCAGTCCGTGCAGCACGGGCTCCAGCGCGCCGGCCCGCACCGGCGGGAGCGGTTCCTCCATGACCACCGCGGTGAGCGCCGCCAGGTGCGACTCCCGCTCGAAGGGGCTGCGGCCCTCGACACCGAAGTACAGGGTGCAGCCCAGCGAGAACAGGTCCGCGGCCGGTGTCGGCGTACCGCCCGACGCGCGCTCCGGCGCCAGATACCCGGCCGTGCCGACCAGGACGGACGCCTTGGTGTACCGCGTCTCACCGGCGTCCGGCTGCACCGAGATGCCGTAGTCGGTGAGCAGGACCCGCCCGTGGGGAGCGCCCGTGCGGTCCGGCGCGAGGAGGATGTTCGCCGGCTTCACGTCCCGGTGCATCACGCCCCGCTCGTGCCCGGCGGTCAGCGCGTCCAGCACGGCGAGGCCGACCCGGGCGCACTCGGCCGGGGCGAGCGGTCCGCGCCGGGCGACCAGCTCCCGCAGGTCGACGGCGCCCGTCACGTACTCCATGACGATCCACGGCAGGCCCTCGTGCTCCAGTACGTCGTGCACCGTCACCACGTGCGGGTGACCGCGCAGCCCGGCCGCGTGCCGGGCCTCCGCCCGGGCCCGCGCGACCCGCGCCTCCCGCTCGTGCCCCGCCTCCGCCGGGTCCCGGAACACGATCTCCTTCAGCGCGACCTCGCAGGCCAGCTCCTGGTCGTGGGCCAGCCAGACATGCCCCATGCCACCGCTGCCGAGCCGGTGCAGCAGCAGATAACGGCCGGCGACGACCCGGCCCGCTCCCGACGTCGCTGATCCTGAGAACATCCCGTGACTCCCGGGGTCGGCGGGGCTGCTAGAGGGTGACGCTCGGTGCGGGTGAGGTGGTCACCGGGCCGCTGCTGGATTCCGGCGGCACGCTCGTGGTCCGTGGCGGTGGGCTGGTCGTGCGGGGTGGCGGGGCGGAGGTCTGCGGCGGTGGGCTGGTCGTGCGGGGTGGCGGGGCGGAGGTCTGCGGCGGCGGACTGGTCGTGCGGGGCGGTGGGCTGGTGGTCTTCGACGGTGTGCCGGTGGCGGCCGGCGGTGAGTCGGTCACCTTCGGCGGGGCGCTGCTCCGGGGCGGCGTGCTCGTGGCGGGCGAGCCGGAGCCGGAGCCGGGCGGCGCGGGGCTCGACGAGGATGGTCCGGAACCGGACGGCGCGGCACTGGAACGGGGCCGCTGCGAGGGCGGCTCCTGAGTCGTCGCACCCGTGCTCGTGGGCCCGGCGCCGGTGGGCCCGGCACTCGTGCTCGTCGGCCCGGCACTCGGCGGAGGCCC
Source organism: Streptomyces olindensis (assembly GCF_040645895.1). Classification (NCBI taxonomy): domain Bacteria; kingdom Bacillati; phylum Actinomycetota; class Actinomycetes; order Kitasatosporales; family Streptomycetaceae; genus Streptomyces; species Streptomyces olindensis. Next base: position 26,556 of record NZ_JBEYZD010000001.1, read on the forward strand.
GGAGCCGGCCGGGGGAGCCGGGGGAGCCGGGGAAGCCGGGGAAGCCGGAGGAGTGGTCACCCGCACCGTCACATACGCCCCGAACGGCAACTCGGCCCCCGCCCCCGGCTCGGTCGCGGTGACCCGCGCCCGGTCCGGCGGCAGCCCCTCACCCCCGTACGCGACCGCCAGCCCCGCGTCGGCCAGCCGCCGGCTCGCCTCCCCGAACGTCGTCCCGGCGAGACGCGGTACGGCCCGCCGCTCCGCCGCGTCGAAGCCGGAGTCGGCCTCACCCGTCGTGCCGACGGGCCGCTGGATCCCCCGCTCCGCGTCCTCGACGTCGACGAGGGCGATCCGCTCCAGTTCCCGGGAAGCGGGCCGTACGACCACCACCTCGGAACGGTCGTAACCCCGCCACTTCTCGTTGCCGTCCTCGAAGGTGACCGAAATCCGGCCCGTATCGCCCTCGAAAGGCCGCAGCGGATTTCCGCACGAACACTTGACCGACGGAAGTCCCTTCTCGTCGACGAGTACGGCGATTCCCGCCTGCAGCAGGGCACGGAAGGGAACGGCCTTTCCCTTCCTGTAGTCGTGATTCAGGGCGAGCGTGTCGTGACGCAGGAGAACAGGAGTGAGCCGGTCGAGATATCCCGGGATCTGGTCCGTGCGGAGCTCCAGGGCGGTCGCCCACGCCCGGGCCTTCCCGGCGTTCCGGGGTGCGGTGAGGAACCGCTTCAACCGCTCGACGTCACAGATCCTCGGCTGCTCGGTCCCCCCGTACAGCCCTGGCGTGTCCCCCTGCTGCAGCCCGCTCGGCACCGGCCGCGACCGTACCCGGGCGTCCCGGCCGAGCCCGCTGTCCTCGGCGAAGAAGGGCGCCAGGGAGGGCACTCCCGCGGCGACCGCCCTGACCTCGACCAAGGGCGCCCGTGCGTCACACCCCCCGAGCGCCAGCAGAAAGACGACCAGGACAGCGATCTTCCGCATCACCGCTCCCCCCTGCGGTTCCCCCCGACGCGCTTCATGCTACTGAAGGAAAATGCTATTCATCCGCGTTGTGGAAAAAGAGCAGAGGGGGAGAAAAGAGCGGCCTGGGGAGACGGAGGAAATCAGTTCCCGCGTGCGTGCAGCGAGCTCAAATAGGCGTTGTACGCCTCGAGTTCCTTGTCCCCGTCGCGGTCGGCGGCCCGGTCCTTGCGCCGGGCCTGCCGCTGGTCCGAGGCGTACCACTGGAACAGCAGGGCGATCAGCACCAGCACGGACGGGATCTCACTGAACGCCCAGGCGATGCCGCCCGCCGCGTTCTGGTCGGCGAGTGCCTCGATGCCGAGGGAGGCGGGCGGGTTCTTGAACGTCTCGACCATCGGCTCGGACGCCATCATCAGCGCGATCCCGAAGAACGCGTGGAACGGCATGCCCGCGAACAGCTCCAGCATCCGCATCAGATAGCCCGGCCGGTGCGGCCCCGGGTCCACGCCCATGATCGGCCAGAAGAACACCAGGCCGACGGCGAGGAAGTGCACCATCATCGCGATGTGCCCCGGCTTGGAGCCCATCAGCGTGTCGAACAGCGGCGTGAAGTACAGCCCGTACAGGCTCGCGATGAACAGCGGGATCGTGAACGCCGGGTGCGTGACGATCCGCATGTACCGGCTGTGCAGGAACATCAGCAGCAGCTCGCGCGGCCCCTTGCGGCCCCGCCCCGCCGTCGGCAGCGCGCGCAGCGCCAGCGTGATCGGCGCCCCGAGCAGGATCAGGATCGGCGACACCATGCTGATCACCATGTGCTGGACCATGTGCACGCTGAACATGACCATGCCGTAGTCGTTCAGCTGCGTGCACATCATGAGCATGATGCTCAGCACGCCGACGACGAAGGCGACGGTGCGTCCCACCGGCCACTTGTCGCCGCGCCGCACGAGCCGTACGACACCCCATCCGTACAGTGCGAGCCCGGCCAGGCAGGCGACGAGGAAGAACGGGTCGGCCGACCACTCCAGCCCTCGCCCCAGCGTGAACGGCGGCAGATCCATCGTCATGCCGTGCCCGCTGTGATCCATGTAGCCGGCTCCTGTTTCGTGGGGGTGTGCAGCAAGTTGTCCGCCCCCAAGAGTAGAACCGCCCCCGACCACACCAGTGACCGGGGGCAAGGTTCCAGGGGCGCGGGGAACTGCGACAAGCCACGTACGGCCCGCACCCGCCGACTACGGCGACCTCAGAGAACGGTCTCCGCCTCTTCGTACCGCTCGTCCGGCACGGTCTTCAGCGTCTCCACGGCTTCCGCCAGCGGCACCATCACTATGTCCGTGCCCCGCAACGCGGTCATCTGCCCGAACTCCCCGCGATGCACGGCCTCCACCGCGTGCCACCCGAACCGCGTGGCCAGCACCCGGTCGTACGCCGTCGGCGTACCACCGCGCTGCACATGCCCGAGGATGACCGGCCGCGCTTCCTTCCCGAGCCGCCCCTCCAGCTCGACGGACAGCTGGCGCGCGATGCCCGCGAACCGCTCGTGCCCGTAGATGTCCTTGCCGCCCTCGTCGAACTCCATGGTCCCGGGGCGGGGCTTGGCCCCCTCCGCCGCGACCACGATCGCGAAGCGCTTGCCGGCCTCGAACCGCTCGCCGACCCGCCGGGTCAGCTCCTCTATGTCGAAGGGCCGCTCGGGGACGACGATGGCGTGCGCGCCGGCCGCCATGCCGGAGTGCAGCGCGATCCAGCCGGTGTGCCGCCCCATGACCTCGACGACGAGGACCCGCTGGTGGGACTCGGCGGTGGTCTTCAGGCGGTCGAGGGCCTCGGTCGCCACGCCCACGGCCGTGTCGAAGCCGAAGGTGACGTCCGTGACCGCGATGTCGTTGTCGATGGTCTTCGGCACCCCCACGACGGGCAGACCGCTGTCCGACATCAGTCGCGCGGCCTTGAGCGTGCCCTCGCCTCCGATGGGGATGATCGCGTCGAGGCCGAGCTCCTCGACATGGCCCCTGGCCCGCTCCACACCGTCCCGCAGATGGGAGGGCTGGACCCGGGAGGAGCCGAGAATCGTGCCGCCGCGGGCGAGGATGCCGCCCACCGCGTCGAGGTCGAGCTTGAGGTAGTCGCACTCCAGGAGGCCCTTCCAGCCGTCCCGGAAGCCGATGACCTCGTCGCCGTGGTCGACGACGGCGCGGTGCACGACGGACCGGATGACGGCGTTCAGGCCGGGGCAGTCGCCGCCGGACGTGAGGACACCAATGCGCATAGCCCGAGAAACCTTATCGACGTGGGCCGAGACCGGACCACGTTGTCCGGCTGGAATCCCCGCCACCCTAGCGGCATCGAGGGGCCGGACCGAAGCACGCGTCCGCCTGCTGGACGACCCCGCTCACCTGTGCGGATGTGCCGTCAGACGGGCTGTTGACCAGCAGGTTGACGCGTGCCCCGGGTCAGCTGCGACGACCTGCTCAGGCAGGCTGCTGAGCTGCCGCGATGCGTTCGTTGCGCAGCGCCTCGTACCAGCGGTCGTCGGTCGGCGGCAGCGCGTTGACGTCGAGCGCCAGCTTCAGCAGCAGGTCCGCGATCAGCGGGTTGCGCGCCAGCACCGGCCCGTGCATGTACGTGCCGAAGACGGTGTCGTTGTACGCGCCTTCCGTGCCGTCGCCCGTGCCGTTGCCGTTGCCCAGGCGGACCCGGGCCAGGGGGCGGGCGGTGGGGCCGAGGTGGGTGACGCCCTGGTGGTTCTCGAAGCCGGTCAGCGGGGGCAGGCCGAGCCGCGGGTCGATGTCGCCCAGCACGTCACCGACGCACCGCTCGCCCTCGCCGCGCACGGACACCACGTCCAGCAGGCCGAGGCCGGGCTCGCGCTGGCCGAGGTCGTTGATGAACTCGTGGCCGAGGATCTGGTAGCCGGCGCACACGGAGAACACGATGGCGCCGTTCTCCACGGCCCGGTGCAGTCCGCCGTCCCGGCGCAGCCGCTCGGCCGCGAGCCGCTGCGGGCGGTCCTCGCCGCCGCCGATCAGGTAGATGTCGCCGGACGTCGGGATCGGCTGGTCGCTGCGCACGTCCAGCCGGGCCACGTCCAGGCCGCGCTGCCGGGCCCGGCGCTCCACGACGAGGGCGTTGCCCTGGTCGCCGTAGGTGCTGAGCAGGTCGGGATAGATCCAGACGATGCGCAGTTGGTTGTCGCTCACAAAAGTCCCCTGACGTCTCGTGCTCAGTTGCCGACGCGGCGGCGCAGGTCCTGGAACGCCGTGTAGTTGGCGATGACCTCGATGCGCCCGGGCGGGCACGCGGCCACGGCCTGGTCGAGGTTCTCGTAGACCTGGAAGTGCTGGTCGGCCACCTCCAGCCGCACCGCGAGGTCCAGCCGCCGGTCGCCGATGACGCAGATCGGGTGGCCGGTCAGGCGCGTGTAGTCGACGTCCCACAGCCAGGAGGTGTCGGTGCCGTCGGCGGAGCGCGCGTTCACGGAGAGGATGACCGGGGAGGGCGGCGGGTCGATCAGGGAGAACGTCTCCAGCCAGCCGGCCGGGTTCTTCGCGAGCAGGAGCCTGAGGTCGCGGCCCTGGAACTGGACGACGTCGTACCGCCCGGCCACCGCCTGCACCTGGTACATGCGCTCCAGCGCGACCTGCGGCGGCACCCCGAACACGGCGGCGACGGCGGCCGAGGAGGCGGCGTTGGCCTTGTTGGCGCGGCCGGGCAGCTGGAGGTGGATCGGCCAGGCCGAGCCGTGCGGGTCGAGGACGTGGTCGCCGGACAGGGCCCAGCTCGGCGTCGGACGGCGGAAGCCGCACTCGCCGCAGTACCAGTCGTCGCCCGGGCGCTGCATGACGCCGCCGCAGGACGGGCAGGACCAGGCGTCGTCCTTCCACATCTGCCCGGCGGCGACCCAGATCACATTGGGGGAGGACGACGCCGCCCACACCACCAGCGGGTCGTCGCAGTTGGCCACGACCACGGCCTTGGAACCCGCGAGTCCCTCCCGCCAGTTCTCGGCGAGCATGCGGGTCTCGGCGGCGCGGTCGAGCTGGTCGCGGGAGAGGTTGAGCAGGGCGATGCACTTCGGGGCGGTGTCCCGGGCGACGCCGGCGAGGTACTTCTCGTCGACCTCGATGACGCCGTACCGGGCGTCCGAGCCGCCGGCGAGCGCCGAGGTGATGCCGGCCGGCATGTTGGCGCCGAGCGCGTTGGAGACGACCGGACCCGCCGCGCGCAGGGCCTCGGCGATGAGCCGGGTGGTCGTCGTCTTGCCGTTGGTCGCCGAGACCAGGATCACGTCCAGGTTCTGGGCGAGCCGGGCGAGGAGGTCGGGGTCGAGCTTGAGCGCCACCCGGCCGCCGATGACCGATCCGCTGCCGCGTCCCGCCGCGCGGGACGCCGCCGCGACCGCCTTGCCCGCGGTCACGGCCAGCTTGGCCCGCGGCGAGAGCGGGTCCGAGTTGCCTGACATCAGTTCTCGATCCTCCTTGCGTACGCGCCGCGCCTGAAGCCTGACGGCCACGTGGTGTGGACCTCAGCCTATCGAGATCCATTAGCACTCCCGAACCGCGGCACTGTGGGGAACTCGTGCGGGAGGCGCGGACCGACAGGGACCTTACTCTTGCCGCCATGCGACACAGCTCCATCCCCGGCGCCCACGGCCGCGTGAGACCCCTCACGCTGCACGGCGACCCGCTCCTGCACACCCCCTGCGCGGAGGTCACCGACTTCGGCCCCGAACTGGCCCGGCTCGTCGATGACTTGTTCGCGACCATGTACGCCGCCCAGGGCGTCGGCCTGGCCGCCAACCAGATCGGCGAGCCGCTGCGGGTCTTCGTCTTCGACTGCCCCGACGACGAGGACGTCCGCCACCTCGGCCACGTGGTCAACCCTCGCCTCGTCGAAACGGACGGGGTGGTGATCCGCGGCCCGGAGGGCTGCCTGTCCCTCCCGGGCCTGGAAGCGGGCACGGAACGCTACGACCACGCGGTGGTCGAGGGCTTCACGGTGACCGGAGAGCCGGTCACCGTCCACGGCACGGGCTTCTTCGCCCGCTGCCTGCAGCACGAGTGCGACCATCTGGAGGGCCGCATCTACGCGGACCACCTGACCGGTTGGCGCCACCGCAAGCTGATGCGCCAGGTGGCCAAATCTTCCTGGCACCGGGATGTGTAGTTCAGGGGCGCGGGGAACTGCGCGCCCAGCCCCCACCGGCCCGCACACGACACATGACGGTCAGAACCCCGGACCCCCCACCCGATCTCCCGCAGCCGCAAGCCGCCCCCACAAAAGATCAGCCAAGCTCCGCACCAACTCGGCCCGAGAACACGGCCGTTCCCCCAGCCACCAGTCCCCGGCGGCATGCATCATGCCGACGATCCCGTGCCCCCACACGCGAGCGAGCTGCTGCCCGCCCGGCCCCAGGTCCAGCCGCTCCTCGATGACCTGCGCCAGCTCCTCACCCATCCGCCGCAGCAACGGCGCACTGTGCTTGCCGACGTCGAACCCCGGGTCCCCGGGCTGGCTCCCCTCCGCCGGGTGCATCAGGAACCGGTACACCTGGGGCCGCGCCTCGATCGCCGCGAGGTAGGTGTCCAGCGTCGCCTCGACCCGCTCCCGCCGGTCCGCCGGCGCGTCCAGCGCCGCCCGCAGCGAGTCCAGCAACGCGTCCGTGTGCCGCTTGGCAAGGGCCGCGTAAAGTCCGCCCTTGTCGCCGAAGTGGCGGTAGAGAATCGGCTTGGTGATGCCGGCCTCCGCCGCGATCGCGTTCATCGAGGCTTGCGGGCCGTCGCGCAGCACCACTCGGTCGGCGGCCTCCAGCAGCTCACGCCGTCGGCGGTCGGCGGACCGTTGCTGGTCGGTCCGCTGCGTGGTGTCCATGTGCTCTCCCCACCCGTGCTCTCTCGATGACGCCTGCGCAAACTAACACTGAAGCATGCCCCGGACACCGAAAGGGTGCCGACCGGTCGGTAGGAGTTGACGCGGACTACCCACCGGTAACAGACTGGTGTTACCGCAAGTAACATGCACGTGTGCCGCTGGAGGGGACGACATGGCCGAGTTCACCATGGAGCTCAACGACGAACAGAAGGAGGTCCGCGACTGGCTCCACGGCTTCGCCGCCGATGTGATCCGCCCCGCGGCCGCCGAATGGGACGAGCGTGAGGAGACTCCCTGGCCGGTCATCCAGGAGGCCGCCAAGGTCGGCATCTACTCCCTGGACTTCTACGCCCAGCAGTACTTCGACCCCACCGGCCTCGGCATCCCCATGGCGATGGAGGAGCTGTTCTGGGGCGACGCGGGCATCGCCCTGTCCATCGTCGGCACCGGCCTCGCCGCCGTCGGCGTCCTCGCCAACGGCACCGAGGAACAGATCGGCACGTGGATCCCCCAGATGTACGGGGACGCCAACGATGTCAAGGTCGCCGCCTTCTGCTCCTCCGAGCCCGACGCCGGCTCCGACGTCGCCTCCATGCGCACCCGGGCCGTGTACGACGAGGCCAAGGACGAGTGGGTCATCAACGGCACCAAGACCTGGGCGACCAACGGCGGCATCGCCAACGTCCACGTCGTCGTCGCCGTCGTCGACCCCGAGCTCGGCTCCAAGGGCCACGCCTCCTTCATCATCCCGCCGGGCACCGAAGGTCTGTCCCAGGGGCAGAAGTTCAAGAAGCACGGCATCCGCGCCTCGCACACCGCCGAGGTCATCCTCGACAGCGTGCGCGTCCCCGGCTCCTGCCTCCTCGGCGGCAAGGAGAAGCTCGACGAGCGGCTGGCCCGCGCCCGCGAGAAGGCCAGGCAGGGCGGGGAGCGCGTGAAGAACGCGGCCATGGCCACCTTCGAGGCCTCCCGCCCGGCCGTCGGCGCCATGGCGGTCGGCACCGCCCGGGCCGCCTACGAGGTCGCCCTCGACTACGCCGTGACGCGTGAGCAGTTCGGCCGGCCGATCATCGACAACCAGGGCGTCGCCTTCCAGCTCGCGGACATGCGCACCTCCATCGACGCGGCCCGGCTCCTCGTCTGGCGGGCCTCCTGGATGGCGATCAACGGCAAGCCGTTCACCGCGGCCGAGGGCTCGATGTCCAAGCTCTTCGCCAGCGAGACGGCGAAGAAGGTCACGGCCCAGGCGATCCAGATCCTCGGCGGCAACGGCTACACGCGGGAGTACCCGGTGGAGCGGATGCACCGCGACGCGGCGATCTACACCATCTTCGAGGGCACCAGCGAGATCCAGCGTCTGGTGATCGCCCGGACGCTGTCGGGCAAGCCGATCCGCTGACGCGGCGATCGGGCCCCCTCCGGTATCCGGAGGGGGCCCTTTTCGTATGCGCGTTCACCTGCACGCGGGGCCGACGCCAGAACAGTCTTGCGGGTTGCCTCAGCCGCCTGATTTTTTTCGGTGAACCGTGCAACCATGCTCTTCCTTTGCGAGTCCTTCACATACGTGTCACAGAACCCTGGGGGGATCATGAGCAACAACAGCCGCATCAGGCTCGCCGCGGCAGCGGCGGCCGTCATCGGCGCACTCACCGTCACCGCCTGCGCGGGCTCCGGCGATTCCGTCGTCGACAAGCCCAAGGCGAAGGCCTCCGCCAAGGCCGACAGCGGGCAGCAGAAGGCCAAGGAGGCCAAGGAGGCCGCCAAGAAGGAGGCCGCACCCGAGGTCGCCGAGACCGGCGACACCCTCGCCCTGAAGGGCATGGAGGACGGCAGCAAGCTCGACGTCACCGTCGTCAAGGTCGTAGACAACGCCAAGTCCAGCGACGAGTTCACCACTCCGGAGTCCGGCAACCGCTGGCTCGCCGTACAGTTCCAGCTGGTCAACACCGGAACCAAGGCCTACACGGACAGCCCGCAGAACGGCGCCCAGGTCGCCGACGACCAGGGCCAGCAGTTCCAGACCACCTTCGCCGAGGTCACCGCCGGCCCGTCCATGTCGTCCGCCGTCCGGCTCAAGCCCGGTGCCAAGGCGCTGGGATGGATCGTGTTCGAGGTGCCGAAGGCCTCGAAGGTGGCCACGGTCCAGTTCGCGATGGACTCCGGCTTCGCCGAGCAGACCGGCGAGTGGAAGCTCACCTGACGTCCGCCGGACGTTCGGCGACGCCTGCCGGTCCTCACCGGTGTCTGAGAGGTGTCAGCTGTTCGATGTCGTAGCGGGCCCGCAGCTCCTGGATCGCCGCGTGGTCCGGCGGGCCCCCGCTCGCCAGGATCTCCAGCAGTTCCTCGAAGTACCGCTCGTGATCGGGCGGCGGGGACGCCTGGAAGAACATCTTGGCCGGGGTGTCCGTCGGGTTGGCGAACGCGTGCGGGCACCCCGGGGGCACGACGATCACCGTTCCCGGGGTCGCCCGCACCACCCGGTTGCCCGAAGTGGACTCCCACTTCTGCCAGTTGTCGGGGGTGCGCACCCGCGGCTCGAAGGCGAGGACATCCAGCTCGCCTTCGAGCACGTAGAACAACTCCTCGCTCCGGGTGTGCACATGCGCGCCGACGTCGAAGCCCGGGGGCACGACCACCTCGAAGGTGGAGGCTGTGCGCGAGTGCGTGCCGGTCACCTTGAAGGTCACGTGCTGGGCGGGGGCCTGGACGACCCGGCCGTGGCCCGGCGGGACGAGCAGGCCCTCCGTCGCCGTCATCGCCGGCTCACCACGTCACGGGCAGGGCCTCGGGCCCGCGGATCAGCGCGCCCTTCTTGAAGGGCACGTCCCCGGCCGGGACGGCGAGCCGCAGGCCCGGCACACCGTCGAGAAGCGCGTCGACCAGGAGTTCCGACTCCAGCCGGGCCAGCATGCCGCCCGGGCAGTAGTGCGGGCCGAAGCCGAACGAGACGTGCGGGTTCGGGCTGCGGGAGAAGTCGATGGTCTCCGGGTCGGGGAAGACGTCCGGGTCGCGGTTCGCCGCCAGGTACGACACGTAGATCGCGTCGCCCTCGCGGATCCGCACGCCCTGGACCTCCACGTCCTCCAGGGCGATCCGGGAGAGGCCCACCGCGTTGCGGTGCGGGATCCAGCGCAGGAGTTCGTCGATGGCCCGGGGGCGGATCTCCGGTTCGGCGCGCAGCCGCTCGGCGAGCTCGGGGCGGGTCAGCAGCACGTAGAACATCTGGCCGCTGTTGTTGGTGACCGCCTCACCGCCGATCTGGAGCAGGACCGCCAGGCCCACCGCCTCCTCCAGGGTGACCTCGCTCCGGCCCACGGCGGCGCCGAGCAGGGACGTGACGTCCTCGCCGGTGCTGCCCTCGCGCAGGCCGATCAGATCGGCGAAGTAGGCGCCCATCTCCTTCTTGGCCTTCTCGCTGACCTCGGCGCCGTGCGCGGAGGACAGGATCAGCTGGGTCCAGGTGTGCATGCCCTGCCGGTCGGCGGCCGGGACGCCCATCAGCTCGCAGATCACCGCGATGGGGAACGGGCCGAGCACGGCCTCGGTCAGATCGGCGGGCGGACCGTCCTGGAGCATCTCCTCGACCAGCTCCGCCAGCATGCGGCGGGACCGCTCGCGCACCCGCTCCACACCGCGCGCCGTGAACGCGGCGGCGACGCTGCGCCGCAGCCGGGTGTGGTCCGGCGGGTCCAGGAACCCGACCGCGCCGCGGGCCGGGATGAAGTGCGGGGCCAGTCGGGTGACCTGCCGGTCCATCACGGCCTCGCGGCTGAAGCGCGGGTCGTTGGTCACCAGCCGCACGTCGTCGTAGCGGGTGACCAGCCAGGCCCAGCCCTCGCCGTTGGGCAGCTTGATGCGGGTGACCGGGCCCTCGTCCATCAGCTCGCGCAGGACCGGGTCGAAGTCCGCGCCGGACAGGTCGAGCGCCGGCCAGTCCCGGACCGGGGGCAGGGTGTCGGTGATCGTCTCTTCGCTCATCTCACATCGTCTCGTCCGCGCGGTGCCAGCGGCCCAGGGCCATCTCGGCGGTGATACCGGGTCCGAACCCGGCGAGCAGCCCGCGCGCCCGGTGCTCCGGGCCGCCCTCCTCGAACAGCCGGCGCAGCGCGTCCAGGACGACGGCGCTGGCGATGTTGCCGTACTCGGTGAGCGTGGCCCGGCTGAAGCGGAAGGCGTGCGGGTCGACGTGCAGGAAGGTGCTGAGGTCGTCGAGGATGCGGGGCCCACCCGCGTGGACTATGTAGAAGTCCAGGTCGGAGGCGTCCCAGCCGTGCTCCCCGGCCAGATCCTTGAGCGCCGGGGCGAGCGGCTCCATGGTGGCCGGGACCCGCTTGTCCAGCAGGAAGTGGAAGCCGGTGGCCTTCACGTCGTACATGATCCACTCCTCGGTCTTGGGGATCAGGTACGAGCCGTTGCGCTCCAGGCTGACGCCCTCGCCGCCCCGGCCGCGGACCGCGACGGCGGCGATGCCGTCGCCGAACAGGCCGTTCGACAGCAGCGAGCCGACCCCGATGTCGGTGGGCTGGTAGCACAGCGAGCAGAACTCGCAGGCCACGATCAGCGCGTTGGCCTCGGGGTAGGCCGTGCAGAAGTCGTGGGCCCGGTTGATCGCCGCGCCGCCGGCCGCGCACCCGAGCTGGGCTATCGGCAGCTGCCGGGTGGTCGGGTCGAAGCCCATCTCGTTGATCAGCCAGGCCGTGAGCGAGGGCATCATGAAGCCCGTGCACGACACGTAGATGATCAGGTCCACATCGGTGGTGAGCAGCTCCGCGTCGTCCAGCGCCCGCTGGATGACGGCGGGCACCCGCGCCTTGGCCTCGGCCTCGTAGAGCTTGTTGCGCTCCTCGAACCCGGGATGCTTCAGGGTCTCCTCGATGGGCTGCACGATGCGCCGCGTGCGCACACCGGTGTTCTCGATGAGCCGGAGGGCCAGCGGCAGTTGGGGGTGGTCGGCGTGGCGCTCACGCGCCAGCTCCAGCGTCTCCTCCATCGTGATCACGTGCTCTGGAACGGACACCGAGGGTCTGCACAAAGTCGCCATGAACCGTGCCTGCTTTCGCCTCCCGGAAGGCCCTTCGCCCCCCGGTCAGAAGGTGGTTCACCTCAAGGGGTGGTCCACCCACGATCACCCGGTGGGACGCCGATCTCGCGCCGGACTACTCCGTCTCGGGGACGCCGTGCCAGGCTCGTACCGGGACCCCTCACGACGGAGGACGCGATGACGCACACGGCCAGGGACCTGCTGACGACGACCACGGCGACCCTCGCCCCGGACCCGGATGCCAACCCTTTGGTCCCCCGGATCGCCGCCGGCACGGCACCCCGGGCCGCCCTCGCCGCGCTCGCCCTGGAACAGACCTGGGTGATCCCCGCGGACCGCCGTGCGTTCGAGCACCTGGCCGTCCGCTCCGAGGGGACCGACCCCGAGGCGGCGGCCTTCTTCACGGCCCTCGCGCAGGGCGAGGCGCTGGCCGGGGAGCGGCTGGTCGCCTTCGCGCGGGCGTGCGATGCGCGGGAGGCGTCGTACGAGCCGCTTCCCGGCTGCCAGGCCTACCCCGCGTACGTGGCCTGGCTGGCGCTCAACGCCGCACCGGCGGACGTGGTCCTGGCCCTGACGGCCAACTTCTCGGCCTGGGGCGGATATTGCGCGACCATCGCCGCAGCGCTGCGCGAGCACTACGGCTTCACCGACGAGGCCTGCGCCTTCTTCGACTTCTTCGCGGAGCCGTCCCCGGAGCTGGACGAGATGGCGACAGTGGCGGTGCAGACGGCGCTGGACGCCAGGCGCCTCGACGAGAAACGAGCACACGAATACGGCCGCCTACTTCAGAACTACGAGGCGAGCTTCTGGTCGACGCTGGGGCAGCTTACTTAGGGGCGCGGGGAACTGCGCGATCAACCACAACGCACCCGCAGACGCACCGCTACGTCGCACCCCCACTGCTATGCGCGATACAAGCCACATCAATACGATCGGCCAGCTTCGCCAGCTCGATGGCCAACTCGGCCACCGTGTCCTCGTCGAGCCCCGACTCCCCGCCCTCCACCAGCCGCACCCATCGACCCCCCACGGTCCGCAACAGCTTGCTGACATCCGCCGCAGCCACCTGCAGGGTCCCGCGGTCGTCGACGATCAGAGGCAGAGTCACTTCGCGGTTCACAGACGGGATCGTAGCCGCGCAACACTCACGCACCGTGCCAAACGGTGGTGATGTTGCAGAACTCGCGGATTCCGTGCCCGGACAGCTCACGCCCGTACCCGGACCGCTTCACACCGCCGAACGGGAACGCCGGATGCGAGGCCGTCATCCCGTTGAAGAACACCCCTCCGGCCTCCAGGTCCCGGACGAACCGGTCCACCTCGTCCTCGTCCCGCGTCCACACGTTCGAACTCAGTCCGAACGGCGAGTCGTTCGCGATGAGCACGGCCTCGTCCAGGTCGGCCGCCCGGTACAGCGTGGCGACGGGCCCGAACGCCTCCTCCCGGTGGATCCGCATCTCCCGGGTGATGCCGGCGAGGACCGTCGGCGCGTAGTACCAGCCGGGCCCGTCCGGCCGTTCGCCACCGCACAGCACCTCCGCCCCGCCGCGCACCGCGTCGTCGACCAGTTCCTCCAGATCGCGCAGCCCCTGCTCGCTGGAGAGCGGCCCGACCTCGGTGTCCTCGGCCAGCGGGTCACCGACCTTCAGCGCCCTCATGCCCGCGGCGAACCGCTCGGCGAAGGCGTCGTAGACGTCGGCGTGCACGATGAACCGCTTCGCGGCGATGCAGGACTGCCCGGTGTTCTGCACCCGCGCGGTCACCGCGACCTTCGCGGCCCGGTCCAGATCGGCCGAGGGCATGACGACGAACGGGTCGCTGCCACCCAGCTCCAGCACCGTCTTCTTGATCATCTCCCCGGCGGTGGAGGCGACCGCACGCCCCGCCGGCTCGCTGCCGGTGAGCGTGGCGGCCTTGACGCGCTCGTCGCGCAGGATGTCGTCGACCGCGGCGGAGCCGATCAGCAGGGTCTGGAAGCAGCCCTCCGTGAAGCCCGCCCGGTGGAAGAGATCCTCCAGGTAGAGGGCGGTCTGAGGGACGTTCGAGGCGTGCTTGAGCAGGCCCACGTTCCCCGCCATCAGCGCGGGCGCGGCGAAACGGACCACCTGCCACAGCGGGAAGTTCCACGGCATGACCGCCAGCACCGGCCCCATCGGCCGGTAGCGCACCCGCACCCGCGAGGCGCCGGAGTCCTTCACGTCGGCGTCGGCGGGCTTCTCGTCGGCGAGCAGTTCCTCGGCGTGGTCGGCGTACCAGCGCATCGCCTTGGCGCACTTCGCCGCCTCGGCCCGGGCCTGCTGGATCGGCTTGCCCATCTCGGTGGTCAGCACGCGGGCGATGTCCTGCTGGTCCTCCTCCAGGAGGTCGGCGGCCCGGTGCAACAGCCGGGCCCGCTCGGCGAAGGTCGTCGTCCGGTACGTGCGGAACGTGGCCTCCGCGAGCTGGAGCCGGCGCTCGATCTCCTCCTCGCCCATGGCCTCGTACGTCTTGAGCGTCTCGCCGTTCGCCGGGTTCACCGTTGCGATGGGCATGGCTGACCTCCCTCGGAGCGGGCTGTGTCTCGACCTTCCCGCGCGGCGGGGCGGACCGCAACGCGGGAGCGTCTCCTCAGGGCGAGTGCTCCGCCAGGCGGTCGAGAAACGCCGCCTGTGCCTTGACGATCACCGCGCGGGCCCGGTCGATGCCGAACCACGCCACCCGGTCCAGTTCGGGGAACTCCTGGAGCTTCCCCGAGCGCGGCGGCCACTCCATCCGGAACGTGCCGGGCGCGATCGTCGCCGGGTCGAGGTCCGCCTCGACCGCCCAGGCCGTGACGATCTTGCCGCCCGTCTGCTGGACCTCGCCCAGGGCGATGGCCTCACCGTCGGGCGGAGGCAGCCCCAGTTCCTCCTCGAACTCGCGGCGGGCGGCCGCCCAGGGCGATTCGTCTGGCTCGTACTCGCCCTTGGGGAGGGTCCACGCCCCGGCGTCGCGGCGGGCGAAGAACGGGCCGCCCATGTGGCCGAGCAGCACTTCGAGGCCGTCGTCGGTGTGGTGGAAGAGCAGCAGCCCGGCACTGCGCTTCACGGGCTCACCTCCGGGTGCGCGGCCAGCAGCGTCTCGACCGTGTCGGCGTCCTCGGGGCGCTTGTCCTCGCGGTAGCGGACCACGCGGGCGAAGCGGAGGGTGACGCCGGCCGGGTAGCGGGTGGAGCGCTGCAGCCCGTCGTAGGCGATCTCCACCACGAGTTCCGGGCGGACGGTCACGACGTGGCCGTCGTCGTCGACGGCGAGCTGCCGGAGTCGTTCGGTCTGCCAGGTGAGCATCGCGTCGGTCATGCCCTTGAAGGTCTTGCCGAGCATGGCGAGGCCGCCGTCGGCGGTGCGGGCGCCGAGGTGCAGGTTGGAGAGCTTGCCGGTGCGGCGGCCGTGGCCCCACTCGGCGGCCAGGACGACCAGGTCGAGGGTGTGCACGGGCTTGACCTTGAGCCAGGAGGCGCCGCGCCGGCCCGCGCTGTAGGGGGCGTCGAGGGCCTTGGCCACGACACCTTCGTGACCGCGCTTCAGGGTCTCGGCGAGGAACTCCTCCGCCGTGGGCGTGCCGTCCGGGCCGGACACCAGGGTGCGCCGCACCCGCATCGGCTCGGGGACCAGACGGGCCAGTTCCGCGTGCCGCTCGGCGAACGGCAGGTCGAGCAGGTCGCGGCCGTCGACGGACAGCGCGTCGAAGAAGACGGGGGAGACCGGGACCGCGCGGGCGGCCGTCGTCACGTCCGTGCGGGAGCCCACGCGCCCTGCGGTCTCCTGGAACGAGCGGGGGCGTCCGCTCTCGTCGAAGGAGATCACCTCGCCGTCCAGGATGAACCGCTCGCCCCGCAACTCCCGCGCGGCGGCCGTCACTTCGGGCAGGCGGTCGGTGATGTCGTCGAGGGTGCGGGTGTAGAGGCGCACGGTGTCGCCGTCGCGGTGCACCTGCACACGGATGCCGTCCAGCTTCTCCTCGACCGCGCAGGCGCCGAGCTTGTCCACCGCCTCCGCCACCGAGGAGGCGCTGTGCGCCAGCATCGGCAGGACGGGGCGGCCGACGGTCAGGCGGAAGCGGTCGAGGGAGGCGGGGCCGTCCGCGAGCAGGGCCTCGGCGACCGTCTGGAGGGAGCCGGCGAGCATCACGGCCCGCCGTACGTCGGCGGAGGGCGCCCCGGTCGCCCGGGCCAGTCCCTCGACCGCGACGGCGTCCAGCGCGCCCTGTCGTACCTCGCCGGTGAGCAGCCCGAGCAGGAACCGCTGCTCGTCCTCGGTGGCGGCGCTCATCAACTCCCCGACCAGACGGGTGCGTTCCGCCTGGGAGCCGGGGCCGGAGACCTCGGCGAGCGCCGACAGCCGGGCGTCCACGTCCCGCACGGTCAGGCCCGGCTCGGCGGCCGGCTCGACCGGGCGGCTCAGCACCTTCCAGCCGACGCCGATCCGGCCCTGCGGCAGCCGTCCGGCCAGGTAGGGGATGACGATCGGCACGTCGTCCGCCTCGGCGTCCCGGAAGAGCTCCGCGAGCAGGGCCGTCTTCCGGGACCGCGCCGAGGTGGCGGCGACCTCCTGGGACACTCGGGCCAGCCGGTGCAGCAGCATGCAGCCATGGTGCACCGGAGGCGATGCCTCTACACCTGGGCTGCACCTCGGCTACCCCTGGGCGGCCGCGTCGAGGTCCGCCATCAGCAGATCCCCGACGATCGCCGACGCCGCCCGGTACCCGCCGCTCGCCGCGTGCACGACCTGCTCGGCGAAGCCGATGGCGTTGCCCGCGGCCCACACGCCCGGCACGCTCGTCAGGCCGTTCCCGTCGACCACCGGGTACGCGCCGAACGGCGTCTCGTGCAGCTCCGCCCCCAGCCGCTCCAGCAGGCCGGTCTGGGGCACCGGCCGCGGGGCGGTGAACAGCACCGAGCGGGCGTGCGTCGTGCCGTCCGCGAGCCGGACGCCGGTGAGCCGGTCGTCCTCGACCACCAGCCCGGCGACCTCCCCGGGCACCACGTCCACCCCGGCCGCGGCGAGCCGGCGCAGATCCTGGTCGGACAGCTCCTCCTCGGCGACCGTGTGCAGAAAGAGCCGCACGTCCTTCGACCACTGCGACACCATCAGCGCCTGGTGGACGCTCGCCGGGCTGGTCGCGAGCACCCCGAACGGCTGGTCGCGCACCTCCCAGCCGTGGCAGAACGGGCAGTGCAGCACGTCCCGGCCGAACCGCTCGGCGACCCCGGGGACGGCGGGCAGCTCGTCCTTCAGCCCGGTCGCGACCACCAGCCGCCGCGCCCGCACGGTCCGGCCACCGGCCAGCACCACGGAGAAGTCCTCGCCCTTCGCCACGTCCACCACCCGGTCCCGCGCCAGCTCCACGCCGTAGCGCGCGATCTCCTCCCGGCCGGCCGCGAGGAACTCGGCGGGCGGCATGCCGTCCCGCGACAGGTAGCCCTGCATGTGGGCGGCGGGGGCGTTGCGCGGCTCGCCCGCGTCGACGACGAGCGTGCGGTGCCGGGCCCGCCCCAGCACCAGCGCCGCGGACAGCCCCGCCGCGCCCCCGCCGACGACGACCACTGCGTACTTCTCGGTCATGGTGACCACCTCCGCCCCCGAGGTTCGCCCCGGCGGTACGGGATTGACAAACGCGTTTGCCGAACCTGCAATACGAGCATGACGACGGACGAGGTACTCGCGGGCGTGGGCCCCCGGCTGCGGCAGATGCGCAAGGAGCGGGAGGTGACCCTGGCGGCGCTCTCGGAGGCCACCGGCATCTCCGTCAGCACCCTGTCGCGACTGGAGTCGGGCCTGCGCAAACCCAGCCTGGAGCTGCTGCTGCCGATCGCGCGCGCCCACCAGGTGGCACTGGACGAGCTGGTCGGAGCGCCGCCGGCCGACGATCCACGGGTACGGTCGAAGCCGATCGTGATGGGCGGCCGCACCCTCTGGCCGCTCACCCGGCAGCCCGGCGGCCTCCAGGCCTACAAGGTGCTCGAACCCCAGCGCAGGCAGGAGCCGGACCCGCGCACCCACGAGGGCTACGAGTGGCTGTACGTGCTCTCCGGGAAGCTGCGCCTGGTGCTGGGCGAGCACGACGTGGTGCTCACGGCCGGGGAGGCCGCCGAGTTCGACACCCGGGTGCCGCACTGGTTCGGGTCGACGGGGGAGGGGCCCGTGGAGTTCCTCAGCCTGTTCGGGCCGCAGGGGGAGCGGATGCACGTGCGGGCGCGGCCGAAGCGGTCGTGACGCACGCGATACCGGTGGGCGGGACTCTTCCCTCGAAGACGGTTCCCTGATCGGCAAGCGACCGCTTAGTATGCGAACCGACCCCGGTCAGACGAAGCAGTCCCCCGTGGAGGCACCGCATGCAGGCATGGCACGTGCACGAGAACGGCGAGCCGAGCGAGGTGATGCGGCTCGAGGAGACCGAGCCGCCCACGCCCGGCGACGGCCAGGTCCTGCTGAAGGTGCGCGCCGCGAACATCAACTTCCCCGACGCCCTGCTGTGCCGGGGGCAGTACCAGGTCAGGCCGCCGCTGCCGTTCACCCCGGGCGTGGAGATCTGCGGCGAGACCGAGGACGGCCGCCGCGTCATCGCCAACCCGGCGCTGCCGCACGGCGGCTTCGCCGAGTACGCCGTCGCGGACTCCGCCGCCCTGCTGCCCGCGCCGGACGCCCTGGACGACGCGGAGGCCGCCGCCCTGCACATCGGCTACCAGACCGGCTGGTTCGGACTGCACCGGCGGGCCGCCCTGCAGGCCGGGGAGACCCTGCTCGTCCACGCTGCCGCAGGAGGGGTCGGCAGCGCGGCCGTGCAGCTCGGGAAGGCCGCCGGCGCCACCGTCATCGGTGTCGTCGGCGGCTCCGGGAAGGCGGCTGTCGCCAAGGAACTGGGCTGTGACGTGGTCATCGACCGGCGCGCCGAGGACGTCGTCGCCGCCGTGAAGGAGGCCACCGGCGGCCGGGGCGCCGACGTGATCTACGACCCCGTCGGCGGCGAGGCCTACGCCCAGTCCGCCAAGGTCGTCGCCTTCGAAGGCCGGATCGTCGTCGTCGGCTTCGCCAGCGGCTCGATCCCCAGCCCGGGCCTGAACCACGCCCTGGTGAAGAACTACTCGATCCTGGGCCTGCACTGGGGCCTGTACAACACCAAGGACCCGAAGCTGGTCCGGCACTGCCACGAGCGGCTCACCGAGCTGGCCGCCCGGGGCGCCATCAAGCCGCTGGTCAGCGAGCGCGTGCCGCTCGGCGGTGCCGCCGACGCCGTGCAGAAGGTCGCGGACGGCCGTACCACCGGCCGGGTCGCCGTCGTCCTGGAGGGAGCAGCATGACCGACGCCGAGGAACTGCGCCGCCGCACCCGGGAGTTGCTGGCCGCGCACCCGCCGGCCTCGACCGACCGCCTGGACTTCCTCCGGGCCCGCTTCGACGCCGGACTCGCCTGGGTGCACTACCCCGAGGGGCTCGGCGGACTCGGTGCGCCCCGCTCCCTGCAGGCCGTCGTGGACGCCGAGCTGGAGGCGGCCGGCGCCCCCGGCAACGACCCGCGCCGCATCGGCATCGGCCTCGGCATGGCCGCCCCGACCATTCTGGGCTTCGGCACCGAGGAGCAGAAGCGGCGGTTCCTCAGGCCGCTGTGGACGGGGGAGGAGGTCTGGTGCCAGCTGTTCAGCGAGCCCGGCGCCGGATCCGACCTCGCCGCGCTCGGCACCCGGGCCGTCCGCGAGGGTGGGGGCACCTCCCGCTCGAGCGAAGCCGAGAGTGGGGGAGACTGGGTGGTCAACGGGCAGAAGGTCTGGACGTCCAGCGCCCATGTCGCCCGCTGGGCGATCCTCATCGCCCGCACCGACCCGGACGTGCCCAAGCACCGCGGCATCACGTACTTCGTGTGCGACATGACCGACCCGGGCGTCGAGGTGCGCCCGCTGCGGCAGATCACCGGCGAGGCCGAGTTCAACGAGGTGTTCCTCACCGACGTCCGCATCCCGGACACACACCGCCTCGGCGCGGTCGGCGAGGGCTGGAAGGTCGCCCAGACCACGCTCAACAACGAGCGCGTGGCCATCGGCGGCATGCGGCTGCCCCGTGAGGGCGGCATGATCGGCCCCGTCTCGAAGACCTGGCGCGAGCGCCCCGAGCTGCGCACCCACGACCTGCACCAGCGGCTGCTGAAGCTGTGGGTGGAGTCCGAGGTCTCCCGCCTCACCGCCGAGCGGCTGCGCCAGCAGCTCGTCGCGGGCCAGCCGGGCCCCGAAGGCGCCGGCATGAAACTCGCCTTCGCCCGCCTCAACCAGGAGATCAGCGGTCTGGAGGTGGAACTCCTCGGCGAGGAGGGCCTGTTGTACGACGACTGGACCATGCGGCGCCCGGAGCTGGTCGACTTCACCGGCCGCGAGGCCGGCTACCGCTACCTGCGTTCCAAGGGCAACAGCATCGAGGGCGGGACGAGTGAGGTCCTGCTCAACATCGTCGCCGAGCGGGTCCTCGGCCTGCCCGCCGAGCCGCGCACCGACAAGGACGTCGCATGGAAGGACCTGGCCCGGTGAAGAACGAGCGCGACCTGTTGTACTCGGAAGAGGAAGAGGCGCTGCGCGCCGCCGTCCGCGACCTGCTCGCCGACCAGTGCGACGCGCCCGGCGTCATCGCCCGCACCGAGTCCGGCGCCCCGCACCACCTGGCGCTGTGGAAGACCCTCACCGACGGCATGGGCCTCGCGGGCCTGCTGGTGCCCGAGGAACTGGGCGGCCAGGGCGCCACCCACCGGGAAGCCGCCGTGGTGCTTGAGGAACTGGGCCGTGCGGTGGCGCCCGTGCCGTACCTGACGAGCGCGGTCGTCGCCACCGAGGCACTGCTCGCCTGCGGCACCGACGACCTGCTCCGCGAGCTGGCGTCCGGGACGTCGATCGGCGTGCTCGCGGTCGCCCTCAACGTGGCACCGGGCGCCGCCCACAAGCTCGTCCGGCACGACGACGGCGTACTGAGCGGCGAACTCACCGGCATCGCGGACGCGGCCGTCGCGGACGTGCTGCTCGTGCCCGCCGACGACGGCGGCCTGTACGCGGTCGATGCCACCACCGCGACCGTCACGCCCCAGACGTCCCTGGACCTGACCCGGCCGCTCGCGACCGTCACCCTGGACGGGGTCCCGGGCCGTCTCCTCGGCGACGCCGAGCCCGCCGTCCGCAGGGCTCTGCGCGCCGGCGCCGGGCTGCTCGCCTCCGAGCAGTTCGGCCTGGCCGACCGGTCGTTGACGGAGACCGTCCGCTATCTGAAGGAGCGCAAGCAGTTCAACCGGCCCGTCGGCGGCTTCCAGGCGCTCAAGCACCGGCTGGCCCAGCTGTGGCTGGAGTCCGTCAACCTCCGCGCGGCCGCCCGCAACGCCGCCGACGCCCTGGCCACCGGCGAGGACGTCGACGTGGCCGTCACCGTCGCCCAGGCCTACGCGGCGCGGGTGGCCGTCCACGCCGCCGAGGAGGCCCTGCAACTGCACGGCGGCCTCGGCATGACCTGGGAGCACTCGGCGCACCTGTACCTCAAGCGCGCCAAGGCCGACTCCCTCGCCTACGGCACCGCCGGCGCCCACCGGGAGGCACTGGCCGCACTGGTCGACCTCCAAGCCCCCTGACGTACACCGGGCCGACACCCGGCGACAGCCCGCGGAAGACCCGGAAAAGCCCGTCCCACCTGGGGCGGGCTTTTCCGTGCACCCCGGCCGGGTGAAGTGAACGCACGGCGGCAGTCCGGCCAACTCCGCGCGCGGGCCTGCTTCTTGTGCCGGTCGGGAGCCCATACTCGCAGGGTTCCCGTACGGCACTTCCAGGGAGGCAGAGCATGGCCCTCACCACCCGTCGCAGAGCCCTCACCACCCTCGGCGCCGCCTTCGCGGGCGCGGCCGCCCTGCCGGCCGCCGACGCGTCGGCCGGTGAACGACGGCACGGGCCCCGCCCGTTGTGGCGCGCCCACGCCCACAACGACTACGAGCACCCGCGCCCGCTGTTCGACGCCCTCGACCACCGCTTCGGCAGCGTCGAAGCCGACATCTACCTCGTCGGCGACCAGCTGCTCGTCGCCCACGACCCGGAGGACCTCGACCCCGCCCGCACCCTCGAGTCCCTCTACCTCGACCCGCTCGCCGCCCGCGTCCGAGCCAACCGGGGTTCCGTGTACCGGGGGTACCGGGGCTCGCTGCAACTGCTCATCGACATCAAGACCGAGGGCTCGTCGACGTACCGCGAACTCGACCGCCATCTGCGCCGCTACCGGCACCTGTTCACCACCTACGCCCACGGCCGCGTCCACCGCGGGCCGGTCACCGCCATGATCTCCGGCGACCGGGCGGCCCGCGCCCCCATGGAGGCCCAGTCCGTCCGGCGCGCCTTCTACGACGGCCGCCTCGCCGACCTCGGCGGCCAGGCACCGGCCTCCTTCATCCCGCTGATCAGCGACAACTGGACGCTCAACTTCACCTGGCGGGGCGTGGGCGCCTTCCCCGACGCCGAGCGGCAGAAGCTGCGGGGCATCGTCGCGGCCGCCCACCGGCGAGGCCAGAAGGTGAGGTTCTGGGCGACCCCGGACCTGGCCGGACCCGCCCGGGACGCCCTGTGGTCCGAACTGCTCGCCGCGGACGTCGACCACCTCAACACCGACGACCTCGCCGGCCTGGAGGCGTTCCTCGACGCCCGCCGGACGGTGTAGGCCCCCGGGAGGACACCACACGTTCGGCGGACAGGTCAGCCGCACGGACGAACCCTCCGCTACGCCACACTTGCGGCCGAACGCCGTGAACCGGACAAGGCGGCGTGGCGGAGGAGTCGACGATGGCCATTTCCATCTCTGTGGTGCTGCTGCTCGTGATCCTGGCGGTGATCTTCCTGCGCAACGGCGGGCTGAAGGTCTCCCACGCGCTGGTCTGCCTGCTGCTCGGCTTCTACCTGGCCAGCACCAGCATCGCCCCGACCATCCACAGCGGCCTCACGGCGACGGCGGAGATCGTGAGCGGTCTGCGGCCCTGAGGCTCAGGCCCCCGAGAACACGCCGATGCCGTTCGGGACGGCCCGTTCGGCGCCGCCGCTCGGGTGGTTGCGCACGGAGACGGTGCTCGCGCCCGGCTTCCGGGCGACCAGCGTCGACGACCCGCCGCCGTCCAGGCTGAAGGCGTCGTCCGAGCCCAGCTTCCGCATGGTCCCCGCCACTTCGGCGATCGTCAGGCCGGTGCGGTAGGCGGCGGCGCCGTCCAGCGCGAGCAGCAGCACGCGCCGCCCGCCGTCGGCGATCCCCACGGCCGTGCGGACCGCCGAGGTCGTGTCGTCGAGCCCCGGCAGCGCCCGGCCGCCCGTGAGGACCGGGTAGCCGCCGAGGGCGAGGCGGTACGGGGTGCCGCCGGTGGCCGCCACGAGAGCGTGCTCGACCTCGACCGACTCACCGGTGGAGAACTTCCGCAGCTGCTGGGCGCCCGCCTCCCGTCCGACCAGCACGGTCGTCCCCGCGGCGATCGGACCGCTGCCCGGGGTGTCGGCGGCCGACACCACCTTGCCGTCGCGGACCGTCACCTCGTAGGTGTCCGTGCTGCACGGCGCCGCGCGGTCCGTGTCCGTGCCGCACGTGGCGCGCACCCGGGAGGCGCCGCCCCAGTCGGAGGTGAACGCGCCGACGGAACCCACCGGCAGCGCGTACTGGTTGAGCCCGCCGAGCGGCAGTTGCGTCTCGGACGTGCGCACCGAGCCCTCCAGGGCCAGCCGGTCCAGCCGGGCCCGCCCGTCGGTGCCGACACCGAACACGTCCTCGGTGGACGTGCCGGGCGGCAGCGCCGGCCCGAAACGCTGGCCGTTCGGCACGGCCGCCTTGAGCGACCGCCCGGCCGCGATCGCCGGGCCCACACTCGCGCCGGTCGCCTCCACGCCCGGGTGCTGCGTCTCGCTGATGTTGAAGAAGTCGCCGTTGACCCCGGCGACCGCCCCCTGCGCGTCGGCCATCCGCGAGACCTGCGCGCGCGAGGCCACCGCCCCGGGATACAGCAGCTCGACCCGCACGTTCGGATGAGCCAGGTCGACGCTCAGCACGTGCGCGTGCGTCACCCCCTTGGCCGCCTTGATGTCGAATTCCTGGTACGTGACGCCCGGCGCGACCCGGACGCCCTTCTGGACGGCGCCGGCCGGTGCCGCCCCCGCCAGGCCCGCACCGGCCAGTGCTCCGAACGCCGCGAGGAAGGCCAGTACCGCTCTGCCCGCTCCCCGCCGTGTGTGACGACCTGTCACCATGCCCCCTGATGTCTCGTCAACCGTCCCGATGTCAGGGGCAGTGCACCAGACCCCGGGGGCCGGCAGGGGGCCTCGGCGCCGACTACGCGGGAACGGCTGAAAAAACGCACCCCTCCGGGTGCTTCAGCCGTCGTCCGTTCCGGTGGCGTACGGCGTGTAGTGCGCGGGCGTGTGGTCGATCGGCAGGCCGGGCCGCCAGGCGGTGAGGGCCTGGGCGCTGCACACGAACAGCTGGTCCGGCAGCCGGTCCAGGGCGAACCAGCGCCAGCGGCCCACGCTCTCCCCGGGCTGGTCCGACGGCTCGCCCCGCCAGGCGGTGACCCGGGCCGCCACGGTCACCCGGACGACACCGCCCGCGTCGTCCAGGAGGGTCCCCAGCAGCCGGACGTCCTGCGGCCGTGCCACGATTCCCGTCTCCTCGCCGAGCTCGCGCACGACCGTCTCCCGCAGCGACTCACCGGGCTCCACCGTCCCGCCGGGCAGCTCCCACGTCCCGCGCCGGTGCCGGCCGAGCAGCAGCCCGCGCGGCCCGTACAGAATGGCGCCCACCCCGAGCGCCGCGTGCGCCGGTGGCGGCTTCCCGACGCGCGGCCGGGAGGAGACGCGGACGGGCTGGGTCGCCTGGAAGAGCCGGTAGGACGCGTGGTTGCCGTCCTGCGGCGAATCGAGGACATCGACGCGTTCCACGCGCAGCCCATGCTCGGAGAGCAGCTCCGTCCAGAGCTCCGGCGTGAGGACCCACATGCGGACGGTGACCTCACCACCACCCGCCAGCCGCAGGATCTCGGGCCGGGCGGCGACCCGGTCCGACGGCCCGTCACCACGTGAGTTGGTGTGCAGGACGGTGAAGCAGAGCCTGCCGCCCGGCCGGAGCGCCCCGGCGAGGGCGGGCAGCAGCCGGTGCGGGTCGAGGTACGGGACGGCGTTGACGGAGTAGACGACGTCGTAGGGCTCCGCGGAGCGCAGGTGCTCCACCGCGTCGGCCAGGACCAGCCGCAGCCCGGGCAGCGAGCCGTAACGGGCACGGGCCCGTTCGTACTGGCCGGCCGAGGCGTCGACCGCGTCCACCAGCGCGCCGTGGGCCCGGGCCAGATGCGCGGCGTGCCGGGCCGTACCGCACCCGAGATCCAGCACCCGCCGGCCCGACAACTCCCCGAGCACCTCGGCCCCCGGCCCGGCACCCTCGAACCCCCAGTCGATCCCGGCCCCTTCCGGCAGCGCCGTGCCGCGTCGCAGATGGTGTGCGCCGTAGGCGGCCCAGGCCGCCGCGTTGACGGCCTCCGGTTCGTCCGCCAAGGCTCAGCCGCCCGCCGCCGTGTCGCGCGGCAGCACCGTGACGCGGTGGAAGTTGCACCCGACGGTGCGTGGCTCGTCGGCGGGGGGCCGGGCCTGGTGGGCCTTGAGGGCGCTGCTCACCAGAGTGAGCAGCAGGTCGACGTCCGCCTCGCAGTCGAGGTGGACCGTCACCCAGCACGATCCGGGAACCAGGCGGATCGCGCTCGAACCGGAGAGGTCGTAGTGGAAGCGCTGGATGGCCCGGCGGGTGAGATGGAGGTCCACGTCCCGCGGAGAGTGGAAGTGGACGATCTCGTCGCGGACGGAACGGAGCGCCCGTCCGGTACCGCAACTCGCCGGGCCCGCCGTCAGATCGGGCCAGGCCTGCAGGCGCTCCAGGGCGCGCTGGGCCAGAGTCATGGTCCCATCGTCGCCTGCTTACCGTTCCGCAACCAGAGGTTGAGTGATTCGTAACCGGGACGTGAGGTGCCTGCGGTGGGCATCGGCCCGCGTTTCAGTAGGAGTTGACCAGTCTGAGGTAACGCCTCCAGTCCCAGTGACGGCCCGGGTCGGTGTGGTCGCTGCCCGGCACCTCGTGGTGGCCGATGATGTGCGCCCGGTCGCGGGGGATGTCGTACCTGGCGCAGATCGCCGCCGTGAGCCGGGCCGACCGCTCGTACATGGCGTCGGTGAAGTACTTGGGCCGGTCCACCCAGCCCTCATGCTCGATGCCGATGCTGCGGGTGTTGTACTCCCAGTTCCCCGCGTGCCACGCGATGTCCGACTCGCGCACGCACTGCGCCACCTTTCCGTCGGACGAGCGCACCACGTAGTGGGCCGACACCTTCGTCCTGCGGTTCCGGAAGACGGACAGGGTGCCGGAGTAGGTCGTCTGCGCGACGTGGATGACCACGTACCGCACTGGATGGGCACGGGGGCGGTTCGACGGCGTGTAGTTGGCGCGGCTCGCCGGGTGCCAGGCGGCCCCCGGATGGTCGACGGCCTGTGGCCTGGCGGCGGCCCGGGCGTCCGGGAGCAGGGCGTACGGGACGGCCGTGAGGGCGGCGGCGCCCATGAGGATGCCTCGCCTGCTGGGGAAAGATCGTGTCCGTTGCATGAGTGGGGGCCTTCCGGTGTCCACGGGCAGGTGTCACGTGCTCAACTGCGGAGCGCGGCGGCCGTTGTGGTCGCGGCTCGCGTGGATCAAGTTACGGCGCCCGCAGGCAGGCCGTCGGGACGTGCCGCGTCGCGGTGGACGGGCCGCGGAATGTGGACAACTCGCTCACTCGGCCGGGTGATTCAGGCGGTCCCGGTGTGAGGGGTGGCGCGAGCGGCGGGTCGGTGAAGGCCCCTCTCAGGTCCGCTCGGCGACCTCAGCCTTGCTCGGCGACCTCAGGCTCGCTCGGCGACCTCAGGCTCGCTCGGCGACGGCCGTCGGGTCGTCCAGGACCGCTCGCACCACCGAGTGCGCCGCCCCCAGCAGCGGGCCCTCCGGGCCCAGCCGGGACACGGACACCGGGCAGACCGGGCCCGCGGTCCGCCGCGCCAACTCCTCGCGCAGCGCGGGCAGCAGCCACGGCGCCAGGCCGGACAGCTCCCCGCCCAGCACCACGCTCTCCGGGTCGAGCAGGTTGACCGCCCCGGTCAGGGCGACACCGAGCGCGGTGCCCGCGTCGCGCAGGGCCCGGCGCACGTCCTCGTCGCCGTCCGCCGCGCGCCCCGCGAGCAGGCCCACGCGGTCCTCGTCCGGCTCCAGTCCGGCCGCGCGCAGCACCGCCTCCTCACCGGCGTACTGCTCCAGGCACCCGCGCCCGCCGCACGCGCACCGCGGCCCGTCGGGCTGGACCGGCACGTGCCCCAACTCGCCCGCGAAACCGCGTGTTCCGCGCAGCAGCCCGCCGTCCACCACGACCGCCGCACCGATGCCGATCTCCGCCGACACGTGCAGGAAGTCGCCCGGCGTGCCGTCGCCGAGCCAGAGTTCGGCGAGCGCGCCGAAGTTGGCCTCGTTGTCCACCGTCAGCGGGAACTCCGTCGGCAGCAGGGCACCGAGGTCCGTGTCGTGCCAGTCGAGGTTCGGGGCCCGGACGACGGTCCGGGAGTCACGCGCCACCAGACCCGGCACCGCCACGGCGAGCCCGGCCGGCCACAGGCCCTCGCCCTCCGCCTCGGCGACGACCGCGCGGATCAGTTCGGTGAGTTCCGCGAGCACGGGCTCGGGGGAGCGGCCGCGGTTCACGCCCTGCCGTACCGCCCGCGCCCGCGTGGTGCCCCGCAGATCGACGGCGCAGACCGCCAGGTGGTCGACGCCCACCTCCGCGCCGATGCCGGCCGGGCCGCGCGCACTGACGGCCAGCGCGGAACCGGGGCGACCCACCCGGCCGGGCCGTTCGGGCCCCAGCTCCTCGATCAGCCCCGCCCGGACGAGTTCGTCGACCAGCGTCGACACCGCCGCCCGGGTCAGGCCGATGCGGGAGGCGACGGCGGCCCGGGACAGCGGTCCCTCGGCGCGGACGGTGTGCAGCACGCGGGCGAGGTTGCGGCGGCGCATGCCCTGCTGGGTGTCGGGCGTCGCCCGGCGCGGGCCGCCCGCGTGCGGCCCACGCCCCGGTCCGGCGGGGTGGGTCTCGTGCGGCGGTGCGGTCATGCCTGCGTCAGCCTCCGGGCTGGGTCCGGGGTGGTTCGGAGGAGGCCCGTCGACGCGCCTCCCCGGGGTCGTCCGAGTCGGCTCCGCGGGCCTCCACGAGGTCGTCCGAGTCGGCTCCGCGGGCCTCCACGGGGCCGTCCGAGCCGACTCCGCGCCTCCTCGGGGCCGTCCGAGCACGGGATCGGCGTCCGTCCGAGCACGGGATCGGCGTGTCGGCTCCGGGCCGTTCACGGTGCACTCGCGTCAGCTCCCGGCCGTCCCCCGCTCCAGCAGCGCAGCCGCGTCGGAGCGTACCCCGGCGATCCTGGCCAGCGCCTCCTCGTCCCGCTCGACGGCGTCGAGCACCGGCCCGGCCGCCGTGTCCCAGCGGCGCGCGACCGCCGCCGGGTCCTCCCCGGTCAGCAGCCCGGCGGCCTGCGCGGCGGCGCCGAGCGCCACCAGCTCCTTCGCCTCGGGCACCCGCACCGGACGTCCCGACAGCCTCCGGACGGTCTGCTGCCAGGCCGTGCCGCGGGCGCCGCCGCCGATCAGCAGCAGGGGTGCCGAGGGGTCGGCGTCCGCGTCCAGGACCAGGTCGAGCGCGCCCAGCAGGGAGTGGACGGCGCCGTCGTAGGCGGCCTGGAGCAGCTGCCCGGCGGTGGTGTCGTGCCGCAGGCCGTGCAGCAGGCCCGAGGCGTTCGGCAGGTTCGGGGTGCGCTCGCCGTCCAGGTAGGGCAGCAGCGTGACGGCCGTGCCGGGCTCCACGGCCTCGCGGTCCAGGCCCAGCAGCGTCGCCACCCGGTCGACGGCGAGCGTGCAGTTCAGGGTGCACGCCAGCGGCAGCCAGTCGCCGCGGGCGTCGGCGAAGCCCGCCACCGTGCCGCTCGGATCGGCGGGCCGCCGCTGCGACACCGCGTACACCGTGCCCGAGGTGCCGAGGCTCATCACCGGCATGCCGGGGCGCAGGCCCAGGCCCAGCGCCGCCGCGGCGTTGTCGCCGGTGCCCGGCGCGACCAGGGTGCCCTTGGAGAAGGGCAGGTCATGGCTGTCGCGCACCGTGCCCGCCACCTCGCCGGGCCGGACCACGCGGGGCAGCAGGGCCGGGTCGAGCCCCACGTGCGCCAGGATCTCCTCGTCGTACGCCTCCGTGCCCGAAGCCCACCAGCCCGTCCCGGAGGCGTCGCCGCGGTCGGTCGTGCCCTGACCGGTGAGCCGCTCGGTGAGGTAGTCGTGGGGGAGGCGCACGGCCTTCGTGGCGCGGACCGCCTCCGGCTCGTGCTCGGCCAGCCAGGCCCACTTGGTGACGGTGAAGGATGCGGCGGGGACGCTGCCCGTGCGCTCGGCCCAGAACTTCGCCCCGCCCAGGTCCTCGGTCAGCCGGCGTGCCTGCGGCGCCGAGCGCACGTCGTTCCAGAGCAGCGCCGGGCGGACCGGCTCGCCCCGGTCGTCCAGGGTGACCAGGCCGTGCTGCTGGCCGCCGACCGACACCGCGGCGGCCTCGTGCGCCGCGTCACCGCACTGGCGCAGGGCCTCGCACAGCGCGTCCCACCACTGGCGCGGATCACTCTCGCGGCCGGCCCCGGAGGAGACGCTGTGCGGCGCCTGGCCGCTCGCGACGACCCGGCCGGTGGCCACGTCGACGACCAGCGCCTTCGTGGACTGGGTGGACGAATCCACGCCGACGACGAGCGGACCCTCGGCTGCTGACATCGGGCTTCTCCCTACTGCGCGCGGCACGTGTCTCCGTTCGGAGGCACCTTGTCTCTTCCCAGAGAGGTGCTCGCATACTAATTTGTAAATCGGCATGACGAAATAGCCTCAGCGAGCAAGGAGCCGCGGCATGAGCTTCCAGCCCACCCCCGAGGACAGGTTCACGTTCGGCCTGTGGACCGTCGGCTGGCAGGGACGGGATCCCTTCGGCGACGCCACGCGGCGTGCCCTCGACCCGGTCGAGACGGTGCAGCGCCTGGCCGAGCTCGGCGCCCACGGCGTCACCTTCCACGACGACGACCTGATCCCGTTCGGCTCGAGCGACACCGAGCGCGAGGCCCACATCAAGCGCTTCCGGCAGGCGCTGGACGCCACGGGCATGAAGGTCCCGATGGCCACGACCAACCTCTTCACGCACCCGGTCTTCAAGGACGGCGCGTTCACCGCCAACGACCGCGACGTGCGCCGCTACGCGCTGCGCAAGACCATCCGCAACATCGACCTCGCCGTCGAGCTCGGCGCCCAGGTGTACGTGGCCTGGGGCGGCCGGGAGGGTGCCGAGTCGGGCGCCGCCAAGGACGTCCGCGCGGCCCTGGACCGGATGAAGGAGGCCTTCGACCTGCTCGGCGAGTACGTCACCTCCCAGGGCTACGACCTGCGCTTCGCCATCGAGCCCAAGCCGAACGAGCCGCGCGGCGACATCCTGCTGCCGACCGTCGGCCACGCCCTGGCGTTCATCGAGCGCCTGGAGCGTCCGGAGCTGTACGGCGTGAACCCCGAGGTGGGGCACGAGCAGATGGCCGGGCTGAACTTCCCGCACGGCATCGCACAGGCCCTGTGGGCGGGCAAGCTGTTCCACATCGACCTCAACGGCCAGTCCGGCATCAAGTACGACCAGGACCTGCGCTTCGGCGCCGGTGACCTGCGCGCCGCGTTCTGGCTGGTCGACCTGCTGGAGTCGGCCGGCTACGCCGGTCCGCGGCACTTCGACTTCAAGCCGCCGCGGACCGAGGACCTCGACGGCGTGTGGGCCTCGGCGGCCGGGTGCATGCGCAACTACCTGATCCTCAAGGAGCGCGCCGCGGCGTTCCGCGCCGACCCGGAGGTCCAGGAGGCCCTGCGCGCGGCCCGCCTGGACGAGCTGGCGCAGCCCACCGCCGCGGACGGCCTCCAGGCCCTGCTCGCCGACCGCTCCGCCTTCGAGGCGTTCGACGTCGAGGCGGCCGCGGCGCGCGGCATGGCCTTCGAGCGCCTGGACCAGCTGGCGATGGACCATCTCCTGGGGGCGCGGGGCTGAGACACGCGCGCGGGTGGGCCCGTCCGGTCGGGCCGGGCGTGGCCCGTCCCGGAGTCGTGAGCCCAGGCGCGCGTGCGGGACCGTCGGCCGGTCTTGATGGTTGGTCGGCGGTCCCGTCTTGCTCCGGTCGGCCGGTCATAGTGGTCGGCCGGCGGTCCCGTCATGCTCCGGTCGGCCGGTCATGGTGGCCGGCCGGCGGGACCGTCATGCTCCGGAATCGTGCGGTCCGTGCCATGAGCCCGTATCAACCTCCGTGCGCCCCTGCCGCCTCCGACGGAAGGCGGCGACCCTGGTCGGTATGGCCCTGCCGCCCGTACCACCCCATCCGCCCGGGCCTCCCCGGCGCCGGAATCCGCTGCTCATCCTGCTCGCCGTGCTCGTGGCCGCCGCGGCCGTGTCCGTCGTGGTGCTGATGGCCTCGGGGCGGGACGACCCGGCGGACGAGGAGCGGCCCGGCGAGAGCGCGAACCGCACCCCCGCGCCCTCCTTCGGCATTCCCACCGAACTGCCGTCCAGCTTGCCGAGCGACCTGCCGACCCGGCTGCCGTCGGGCTTCCCGACCCGGCTGCCGAGCGACCTGCCGAGCGATCTGCCGAGCGGCTTCGAATCCCTCCTCCCGTCCCTGGACGCCGACGAGCTACTGCCCTGAGGGCAGCGCGGATTCGTCCCCGACGGCGAGCTGCGCGGACGTCAGGGCCGTCGCCGGATCCTGGGCCGCGCCTCCCGAGGGCAGCCACCGGCCACGTTCCCTGTGGTACGGCCACCACCGGCCGTCCCGGCCGAGCCGGAGCTGGACCGGTGCGCCGACGACCGTCCACCGGTTGCCCCGTGCCCGGAGCCCGGGCCGCTCGTCCGCGTCCCAGGCCGACTCCAGGGCGGCACGCGCGCGTGCGAGCGCCTCGCCCTCGACCCGCCACTGCTCGTCGAGGACGGACAGCGCGTCCGTGCCCCCGAGCCGCCAGGCGCGCACCGCCGCCGCCAGCCCCTCCCGGCCGCGCCCCGACCCGTCGGCGAGACGGCCCGCGACCTCCTCCGGGGGGTCGCCCGCGGCCAGTCGTACCGCGTCCTGCGCCACCGTCGGCTCGACGCCGCCGGAGCCCCGCAGCGCCTCCGCGAGCAGGCGGTGGGCCTGTACGGCGGTCCGGGCGGCCAGGAACTCCAGCGCGGCCGGATCGAGGCCCGCCGCGGGCGGTGTCTCCGTGTCCAGGGACGGCGGCCGGCCCGGCTCTCCGGGGAGTTCGGGCAGGGCCGGCAGCGGGGGCAGGATGTCACCGGCCGCGTAGGCCTCCGCCGCGTCCACCCCCTCCGGCTCCGCGGACTCGCCGGCACAGGCCCCGCTGCGCGACTGCAGGTCGCCCAGCACGGTGTCCTCGTCACGCCCGCGCATCAGCAGCAGGACGAACGGGTCCTGGTCCAGCAGCCGTGCCACCTGGTAGCAGAGTGCCGCCGTGTGCCCGCAGTGGTCCCAGGCCCCGCAGCCGCACTCCGGCTCCAGATCGCCCAGGCCCGGCAGCAGTTCGACGCCCGCGGCCGCCGCGTCCTCGACCAGGTGCGGCGGCATCTCCCGGTCCAGCAGCGCCGCCACGTGACCGGCCCGCTCCACGGCCATGTCCAGGAGCCGGTCCCACTGCTCCGCCGTCAGCTCCGACAGCAGGACGTCGGCCCGGTGGGGCGTGCGGTCGCGGTCCTGCACGACGGCCGTGAGCCGGCCCGGGCGCACCGACACCGCGCCGACCGCTCCCGCCTGCGCGAGCCGACGGCCCGCCTTGAGCTGTGCCGAGTCCAGCGCCGTGTCCTCCAGCGCCTTCAGCCAGGCCTGGCCCCACCAGGTCTGGGCGAAGCCCCGCCCGCGCGCGGGCGGCAGCGCGGCGAACGTCCGCTCCCTGCCTTCGTCGTGCCGAGTCATCGCAGGCCCCCTCGCAGTTCGACCAGATCCGCCAGCTCCGCGTCCGTCAGCTCCGTGAGCGCCGCCTCGCCCGAGCCCAGGACCGCGTCCGCCAGCTCCCGCTTGCGGGCGAGCAGTTCGGCGATGCGGTCCTCGATGGTTCCCTCGGCGATGATCCGGTGCACCTGCACGGGCCGGGTCTGCCCGATGCGGTAGGCGCGGTCGGTCGCCTGGGCCTCCACCGCCGGGTTCCACCAGCGGTCGTAGTGCACGACGTGCTCGGCCCGGGTGAGGTTCAGGCCGGTGCCCGCCGCCTTCAGGGACAGCAGGAACACCGGCACGTCACCGTCCTGGAAGCGCCGCACCATGGCCTCGCGCTCGGCGACGGGCGTCCCGCCGTGCAGGAACTGCGTGGGCGTGCCGCGCACGGCCAGGTGCCGTTCGAGCAGGCGGGCCATCTGCACGTACTGCGTGAAGACCAGTACGCCCGCCCGCTCCGCGAGGATCGTGTCGAGCAGTTCGTCCAGCAGCTCCAGCTTCCCGGAGCGTCCGGCGATCACCGGCCGCTCCTCCTTGAGGTACTGCGCGGGGTGGTTGCAGATCTGCTTGAGAGCGGTCAGCAGCTTCACGATCAGGCCCCGCCGCGCCATGCTGTCCGCCCCGGCGATCTCCGCGAGCGCCTCGCGCACCACGGCCTCGTACAGGCCCGCCTGCTCCTGGGTGAGCGACACGGCGTGATCCGTCTCCGTCTTCGGCGGCAGCTCGGGCGCGATCCCCGGGTCCGACTTGCGGCGGCGCAGCAGGAACGGCCGGACCAGCCGGGACAGCCGGTCGGCGGCGGCCGGGTCCTGTCCGCCCTCGACGGCCTCCGCGTACCGCCGGCGGAAGGTGCCGAGCCGGCCCAGCAGCCCCGGGGTGGTCCAGTCGAGGATCGCCCACAGCTCCGACAGGTTGTTCTCCACCGGGGTGCCGGTGAGCGCCACGCGCGCGCGTGCCCCGATGGAACGCAGCTCCCGGGCGGTCGAGGAGTGCGGGTTCTTCACGTGCTGGGCCTCGTCGGTCACGAGCAGGCCCCACTCCACGCCGGCCAGCCGGGACGCGTCCAGGCGCATCGTGCCGTAGGTGGTGAGCACGAACTCCCCGTCGGCCAGGTCGTCCAGGCTCCGTCGCGCGCCGTGGAAGCGCCGCACGGGGGTGCCCGGCGCGAACCGCTCGATCTCCCGCTGCCAGTTGCCCATCAGGGAGGTCGGGCAGACCACCAGGGTGGGCCCGGCGGACCGGGCGTCGGTCTGCCGGTGCAGGTGCAGGGCGATCAGCGTGATCGTCTTGCCGAGCCCCATGTCGTCGGCGAGACAGCAGCCGAGGCCCAGCGACGTCATCCCCGCGAGCCAGTTCAGGCCCCGCCGCTGGTAGTCCCGCAGGGTGGCCGCGAGGGCGGCCGGCTGTTCCACGGGCTGCTGACCCTCCGGGTCCTCGAGCCTCTTCCGCAGGGCCGCCAGCCATCCGGTGGGCCGTACCTCGACCCGGTGGCCGTCCACCTCCGCCCAGCCGGTCAGGGCCGCGCCCAGCGCGTCCACCGGCGTGACCTTGTGGTCCTGCCGGGAGCGGGCCAGGCGCACCTCCTGAGGGTCGACCAGGACCCACTGGTCGCGCAGCCGTACCACCGGGCGTTTGGCCTCGGCGAGGCGGTCCAGTTCCTCACGGCTCAGCCGCTGATCGCCCAGTGCGAAGGACCAGTTGAACGCGAGCAGCGCATCGGCGGATAGGAACGAGAACGACGGCATGGCGGCGGAAGCCGTGCCGGACTCGGATCCGTACTCGGCCTCGGCTTCAGATCCGTACTCGGACCCGGACGCGTGCCGGTCGCCGGACGGCACGGCCTCCGCGGGCCCCACCTCCGCGCGCGTGGTGAGCTCGCGGGTCAGCCCCTTGGGCCAGTGCACGTCGACCCCGGCAGCCGCCAGGGCGTGGGCGCCGGCGCCGAGGAGTTCGGTGACCTCGTCGTCGGCGAGTTCGACCGCGTCCGGCACGGCCGCCGACAGCAGCGGCGTCATGGGGGGCCAGGCCCGGGCCGCACGGCGCAGGGCGAGCAGGACGTCCATCCGCGCGCGCGGGCCGAACGCCTCACCGCGGGTGCCGCCCGCCCACACGTCCGCGGCGTCCGCGACGAGCGCGGCATCGCTCACGCTGTGCACCTGGAGCACGGCCCGGAACGTCACGTCCATGGCGTCGGACGCCGTGGTGCCGGAGTCTGTGGCGTCTGCCGTCGGGTGGATCGTGTGCGCGTCGGCCGGGCCCTGTGCCGCCACCGGCCTGGTCGCCTCCGCCAGCCCGCGCACCTCGATCCGCAGCGACAGCCGCACGCCCGCGTCGTGGCCCGCGGCGACGTCCGCCGCCCACGCGCGCTGCTCCGGCAGGTGCACCGGGTCGGGCGCCGCGTAGGCGGGGCCGCCGGTCACCAGCGGCGCCGCGGGGGAGCGCGGCAGCGTGTCGGCGACCGCGTCCAGGAAGACGCGCAGGAGTTGCTCCGGGTCGGGCAAGCGCAGCGCCCCGGCGGCGGCCGACGGCACGGCGTGCGCCTCGGGCGGCATCGCGGCGGCGAGGCGGCGTACGGCTTCGACGTCCTGGGCGCGCAGCGGACCCGCGCGCCAGGCGTCGTGGTCACCCGGGGACAGCCCCGGGAGCAGCAGTCCGCGCGCCACGAGGTGCAGGGCGTGCAGGGCCGCCGCGCCCCAGAACACGGTGGACCGGTGCCCCTGCCCACCGGCACGCGCACGCGTGAGGACCGGCAGGGCCGCGCGGACGGGCAGCAGGACGGCGGATACGGTCTCCGGCTCGACGCCGTCGTCGCCGGGTACGACGACGGTCAGGTCCGCGACGGTCGCCGGCGCCACGGCCTCGGGCGGTGTGCCGTCGGGTCGCCAGAACGCGACGGTGCCGGTGCGGGCGGGGTCGCCGGGCAGGAACACGGCGTGGCAACAGGCCAGTTCGGAGAACTCGGAGGAAGGTGCCGGGGGAGTCGGATGCTCGACTATGACTGATTCCTCAAATTTGACTAGCGGAACGGAGTGGCCGAGGGTACAGCACTTTCGGCGCAGACGGGTATGGCTGAGCTGTGAGCTGGGTCACCATGGAGGTCTCAGGGGTGCGTCGGGGTCGCACCTCGGGGATGTCTCAGGGTCGCGGTCCGGAACCGTCGCACGCGCGGGTCCGTTTTCGGGACAGAGAGCGGCAATGGCCGCGAAGGAGGCGACAGTCATGTCGAAGAACGCCAAGATCGCCGCGGGCGGTGTGGCGGTCGGGCTCATCCTGCTGATCTGGCTGCCCTGGTGGGCCGCGCTGCTGATCATCCTGGGAGTCCCGGCCGCCGCGTACCTCACGCTGGACCCCTCACAGCGGCGCAGGCTGCGCCGCGCCACCCGCAAGGAGCTCGGTCGCTGACCGGCCCGTACCGACGTACCGACAGTGTGGCCGGCCGGCCGGCCCGCCTCGCCGGTCAGTTCGGCTCGCCGGTCAGTTCGGGCGTACGGCCATCTTGTCGAGTGCCTCGAGGAGACCCGGCAGCTCCGGCCCCCGGCCCACCGGCAGGACCTCGCCGGGTTCCTCATCGAGCAGCACGAAGGCGATGTCGTCGGTCCTGGCCACGAGTGACCAGCCGGGACCGTCGGCCCGCAGGGTCCGCGCGTCCCCCGGCGCGAAGGACGACCGGACCCGGCCCAGCGGCGGCGGCGAGTCGACATAGGTGCGGGCCTCCGCGAGGACGCGCCGGATGCCGCTGTGGCCGGGCTGCCCGTTATCCCCGGGCTGGCCGTTCCCCCCGGTACGCCCGTTCTCCCCGGTCTGCTCCGGACCGTCGGCCGCCCCGCCGTCGTCCCCGTCACCCGCTGTTCCGGAGGACCCCGGAGCCGCGAACGCCGTGTCGTCCACCTGCTCCCGCCACATCGCCCACTGCAGCGCGATCTCGTCGGCGCCCAGGCGCCGCTGGGCCGGCCCCCAGACGGTGGTGTCCGGCGGAGCCAGCGGGGGCCGGTCGTCGGCCTCCGGGCCGGGATCGTGCGGCGCGGGCACCCCGGGTGCCGCGACGGCGACCGCGAGGGGCCAGCCGGGCAGTGCCGCGACGACCGTGCGCTCGTCGGGCGACAGCTCGTACTCCATGCCGCAGTCCCAGGACGCGATCGCGACGGCCACCAGGGAGACGTCGTCGATGACCACGGTCCACCGGGCGCCCTCGCCGTCCTGGCCGAGCACCAGCCCGTACCCGTCGGCGAGCGGCGCGAGGCCGAGCGCCGCGCACGCCTCCGGGTAGTCGTCGCCCAGCACGCTCGGGAACTTCGCCGGCGTCAGCAGCACCGCCGTGAGCACATAGAGCGCATCGTCCGCGGCGGCGACGGCGTCCTCGTCCGTCCCGGCCATCCCAGCCTCCCCATCCGTTGGTCCAACGGCGCGCACCCTAGTGCGCCCGGAAGCCGCTTGTCACGACCTCGCAGGCGCACCGGAGCTGCAGTTTTCCGGCGGACGGGGCGAATCGGCCGTCCGGGCCGGGCACCTCACGCCGTCGGCAGGCCCAGCAGTTCACGGGCCACGGTGTCCGGGGACTCGCCCCGTTCCCGCGCGAGCGCGATGACGGCCCGGCAGGCCAGCTCGTTCACCCCGAACGACAGCGCCTCCGGCGACACCCAGCCGGACGCCTCGTCGGCCCGCTCCTGGTCGTCCTCGGCACAGGCCGTGACGTAGACGGCCGCGGCCTCGAAAAGATTGTGTGGACGTTTGTCCCCGTCGGGCTTCGCCTCCGCGCGCAGGGCGTGAGCGACTCTGCCCCCGGCCTTGCGGACCTTGTTCCACATGTGCTGACCGCCTTCCCCCTGTGCGTTTTCCCCGCACGCCGTTCATCTCCCGCTCACCAACGTAGAGTTGGACCTTCGGCGGCAGAAGGGGGAGCGTACCTTGAAGCGCTTCGAACGGCTGGGACAAATCCGTCGGATGGACCCGTACCGGGACGCCTCGGAGATCTACCGGCTGAGCGCGGCGTACGAGTTCCCATGGGACTTCGCCCGTTCCCTGGAGCTGGCCCTGTACCGCACCTACGCCGTTCCGGCCATCGGCCGGCTGCTCGCCGAGACGGCGGAACTCACGGATCACACGCAGAAGCGCTACGACGACACCTCGCTGCTCCTGGACACCATCGTCGAGCACGGCTTCGGCAGCGAGCAGGGCAGGACCGCGATCCGCCGCATCAACCAGATGCACCGCAGCTACGACATCAGCGACGCGGACATGCGCTACGTGCTCTGCACGTTCGTCGTGATGCCCAGGCGGTGGATCGACGCCTACGGCTGGCGCAGGATGTCGAGCCACGAGGTCGTCGCCAGTGTCGT
Organism: Streptomyces olindensis; assembly: GCF_040645895.1. Lineage (NCBI taxonomy): Bacteria > Bacillati > Actinomycetota > Actinomycetes > Kitasatosporales > Streptomycetaceae > Streptomyces > Streptomyces olindensis. The sequence continues at coordinate 64,830 of NZ_JBEYZD010000001.1, forward strand.
CCACTACCGCACGCTGGGCCGGCACATGGGCATCAAGGACATCCCCGAGACGTACGAGGAGTTCGAGACCTGCCTCGACAGCTACGAGGCGGCCCACTTCGCCTGGGACGAGGACGCCCGCCGCGTCTCGGACGCCACGCTCGACCTCATGGTCTCCTGGTACCCGCGCCCGCTCGCGCCCCTGCTGCGCACCGCGATCCTCGCGCTGCTCGACGAACCGCTCCTGCGCGCCTTCCGCTACACCCCGCCGAGCGCCGCCACGCGCGCGTGGGTGCGCCGCGCGGTACGGCTGCGGGGGCGTGCCGTCCGTCTGCTGCCGCCCCGGAGCGCCCCGCACTTCGCCCGGCAGAACTGGGAGATCAAGGGCTACCCGAACGGCTACCGGATCGCCGACCTGGGCACGCGCCCCGTTCCCGGCGTCCGCGGCTGCCCCGTGCGGCACGTGGAGGTGCCCGGCTCCGAGGCCCGGTGACGCGCCGTCTCAGTCCTCGCGGACGGCGAGCGCCAGGAAGCGGGCGTCCTCGTCGGTGTACGACGTCAGACGCCACCCGGAACCGGCCAGCAGCGGACGCAGGTTGGGTTCGGCGCGCAGGTCGTCCGGGGTGAGCGGGCGGCCGTGGCGAGCCGCCAGCGCCGCCCTGCCGATGGGGTGGAACAACGCCAGCGCACCACCGGGACGCACCACACGCGCCAGCTCCCGCAGGTTCTCGGCCGGGCTCGGCAGATGCGAGATGAGGCCCGCTCCGAACACGGCGTCCAGCGACCGCGGACGCAGGGGCAGCGCGGCGACGTCAGCGAGCAGCAACGCCCCGTCACGGTCCCGTCCGGCCCGTACGGCCTCGCGGAGCATGGCCGGGGTCAGATCGGCCCCGACGACCACTCCGGACGGCCCCACGGCGCCCCGCAGCGGCGGCAGGGCGCGACCGGTGCCGCACCCCGCGTCGAGCACACGGTCGCCCGCACGCAGCCCGAGCTCCGCGACGGCGGCGGCGTAGGCCGGGCCGTCGTCGGGGAACCGGGTGTCCCAGTCGGCGGCGCGGGCGGTGAAGAACTCCTGGACACGCGTCTGCTCGTCGCTCATGTACCGCATGATTCCTCACCGGCACGGATGACGCCTCAGTGCACACGTTCGAGCGTGACCCGATCGTTCCGGTACATCTCTGCGTCATATTCCAACACCTTTCGAAATGCGCCCCCTTCACGCGCCCCTGGCGGGTCTAGCGTCCCGGGGCCATGGGACACCTGGACCACGCCGCCCTGGGGTGGCTGACCCCCGCGCTGTCGTACGCGATGGCCTGCATAGGCGCCGCCCTCGGGCTGCGCTGCACCGTCCGCGCGCTCGCCGCCACCGGACGCTCGCGCCGCAACTGGCTCGTCACCGCCGCGTCGGCGATCGGCACCGGCATCTGGACCATGCACTTCGTGGCCATGCTCGGTTTCAGCGTCACCGGCACCGACATCCGCTACGACGTGCCGCTCACCCTCCTGAGCCTGCTCGTCGCCATGGTCGTCGTCTGCGCCGGCGTCTTCGCCGTCGGCTACAGCCGCGACCGCGGCCGGGCCCTGCTGCTCGGCGGGCTCACCACCGGCCTCGGCGTCGCGAGCATGCACTACCTGGGCATGGCGGCCGTCCGCCTGCACGGCGACGTGAGCTACGACCCGGTGCTCGTCGGGCTCTCCGTCCTGATCGCCGTCGTCGCCGCGACGGCGGCCCTGTGGGCGGCGCTCAACATCAAGTCGCCCGTCGCCGTCACCCTCGCCTCGCTGATCATGGGCGCGGCGGTCAGCAGCATGCACTACACCGGCATGTTCGCGGTGAGCGTGAGCGTCACGCCCTCCGGCCAGATCCTGCCCGGGGCCACGGCGATGCAGTTCATCTTCCCCCTCGCCGTCGGCCTCGGGTCCTACCTCTTCCTGACCTCGGCCTTCGTCGCACTGTCACCGACGGCGGGGGAGCGCGAGGCGTCCGCCTCGGCCCAGCGGCCGGTCGAGACTCCCGCCCACTAGCCGCGGCCGCTCCCCGGCCGCCCGGGCGGCCCGCCCCGTAGCCCCGACGGCTCGCCCCGAAGCCAGGGTGGCTCGCCCCGTAGCCCCGACGGCTCGCCCCGAAGCCAGGGTGGCTCGCCCCGAAGCCTGGGTGGCATTCCGTCGAACCACTCCCGAGCGAGGAGTCCATGCGTACACCCCTCAGGACCCCTGCGACCGGCGCCGACGCGCCGCCGCCCCCTCCCGCGCGCGGTCGCCGCGCGCACGCCGGGCCACCCGCCGACGAGGGCCCCGAGGCACGCCCGGGCACCGCGTCCGACGGCATACCCCCGCGCGCGGAGCGCTGGCGCATCCGCCCCCGCACCGTGCGCGCCAAGATCGTCTGCCTGCTGATGGTGCCCGTCGTCTCGCTCCTGGCTCTGTGGGCGTACGCCACCGTCACCACCGCCCAGGACGTCTCCCGGCTCCGGCAGGTCCAACGTGTGGACGCCGCGGTCCGTGCCCCGGTCTCCGCGGCGGTCGCCGCCCTCCAGGCCGAACGCGCGGCCGCGGTACGCCACGCCACCGACCCGTCCGCCGTCCGCGCGGACGAGCTGGCCGAACTCGCCCGGCGCACCGACCAGGCCGTCGCGAAACTGCGGCTCGGCAAGGACAACACCGTCGCCGACAGCGAGGAACTGCCCGCCGGAGTCGCCCGCCGGCTGGAGGAGTTCGTCACCGGTGCCGAGCGACTGCGGCCGCTGCGGACCGCCGTACGGGACCGGCGCGTGGACTGGTCCGAGACGTACAGCCGTTACACCCGGACCATCTCGGCGGCCTTCGGTGCCGGCGCCGCCCTCACCGGCATCCAGGACGCCGACCTCGGCTCCGACGCGCGCGTGCTGCTCGAATTCGCCCGCGCCGGAGAGGCGCTGTCCCGGGAGGACGCGGTGCTGGCGAGCGCCCGCCTGGACGGCGCCCTGAACGGGGAGCGGCTCCGGATCTTCACCGGCGCCGTCGAACTGCGCCGCACCCTCACCGAGTCGGCCGTCGCGGACCTGCGCGGCACCGAACGCTCCGCCTGGGACGCCCTCTCCGAGAGCAGCGCCTACGTCGGCCTGGGCGACGCCGAGGACAGGATCCTCGCCGGCGGGCCGGGCGCGAAGGCCGTCGAGGCGGCACCCGAGCACACCTGGAACACGGCGCACACGCGCGTGCAGCATGGCATGCGCGGCATCGAGGACGACGCGGCACGCGGCGTCGCGGAGCGGGCCGACCCCTTCACCCGCGGACTGCTCACCCCGGCCGGCGCCGCCGTCCTGCTCGGCCTCGCCGCCGTCGCCGCCTCGCTCGTCATCTCCGTACGCATCGGACGCGGCCTCGTGGTGGAGCTGGTGAGCCTGCGCAACAGCGCCCTGGAGATCGCCCGGCGCAAACTCCCCGCGGCCATGCGGAAACTGCGCGCGGGGGAGGAGATCGACGTCCGCGCCGAGGCCCCGCCCGGACCGCCCGCCGAGGACGAGACCGCGCAGGTCGCCGAGGCCCTCGGCACGGTGCACCGCGCCGCGCTGCGGGCCGCCGTGGAACGCGCCGAACTCGCCAGCGGCATCTCCGGTGTCTTCGTGAACCTCGCCCGCCGCAGCCAGATCCTCGTCCACCGGCAGCTGAGTCTCCTCGACAGCATGGAACGCCGCTCCGACGACCCGGACGAACTGAGCGACCTCTTCCGCCTCGACCACCTCACCACCCGCATGCGCCGCCACGCGGAGAGCCTGATCATCCTCTCCGGAGCGGCCCCCGGGCGGGCCTGGCGCATGCCCGTCTCCCTGACGAACGTGGTCCGCGCGGCCGTCTCCGAGGTGGAGGACTACGCGCGCGTGGAGGTACGACAGCTCCCCGAGGCGGCCGTCATCGGCACGGCCGTCGCCGACCTGACCCACCTCCTGGCGGAGATCATCGAGAACGCCGCCCAGTTCTCGCCGCCCCACACGCGCGTGCGGATCACCGGCGAACCCGTCGGCAACGGCTACGCCGTCGAGGTCGAGGACCGCGGCCTCGGCATGGGCAAGGAGACCCTCGCCGAGGCCAACCGCCGCATCGCGCAGTCCGAGGCGCTCGACCTGTTCGACAGCGACCGGCTCGGCCTGTTCGTGGTCAGCAGGCTCGCCGCCCGCCACGACGTCAAGGTTCACCTGAAGACCTCCCCGTACGGCGGCACCACGGCGGTCGTCCTGCTGCCCACCGCCCTGCTGCACACCGGCGCGCCAGAACGCGCCCTCGACGAGGCGGCTCACGCACGGCACCCCGGGGAACGCGCCTACGCGCGCGTGCCCGACGACGCCCCCCTCCAGGACACCGTCACCGCACCGGCCGACCGGCGCGCCCTCGTGGCTCCCGTACCGGCCGCCGCCGAGGCCTCCGGCCGCGCGGAGACCCCCGGCCACGCGGAGACCGCGAGTCACACCCCACCCCCAGGAGTCGCCACCTTGCGACTGCACCGCCCCCAGGAGCAGCCCGAAGGCTCCGACGACCTCCCCCGTCGCGTACGGCAGGCCAGTCTCGCTCCCCAACTGCGCGACGGACGGCCCGAGGAGCCGCCACCCACGCCGGCGCACAGGGACGACGACCGCACCCCCGAACTCGTACGGGACCGCATGGCGGCCTACCGAGACGGCTGGGCGCGCGGTGGCGGCAGGCAACCCGGCCGCGGAACCACGCCCGGCCCCGCGGCGGGCAGCGACAGCAGCGAAGGAGACCCCGCATGATCCAGGACCCGAGCACACATGCCGCCCGGCACTCCGGCGAACTCGACTGGCTGCTGGACGACATGGTGCTCCGCGTGAGCGAGATACGGCACGCCGTGGTGCTGTCCAACGACGGCCTCGCCGTGGGCGCCTCGAGCGACCTGCGCCGCGAGGACGCCGAGCACCTGGCCGCGGTCGCCTCGGGCTTCCACAGCCTCGCCAAGGGAGCGGGACGGCACTTCGGCGCAGGCGGCGTCCGCCAGACCATGGTGGAGATGGACGAGGGCTTCCTGTTCGTCGCCGCCGCGGGCGACGGCTCCTGCCTCGCCCTGCTCACCGCCGTGACCGCGGACATCGGACTGGTGGCGTACGAGATGGCACGCCTGGTCAAGCGCGTCGGCGAGCACCTCGGCACGGCGCCCCGCGTCGGCGCGCGGCCCCCCGCCGCCGGATGAGCCGAGAGGGCGGTCCGCGCAGATGACCGAGGACATGACGGGTGCCCCGCGCCAGCAGGGCAGCCAGTGGTACGACCACGAGGCCGGCCCCCTCGTGCGTCCCTACGCCATGACGGGCGGACGCACCCAACCCGGCCCCACGGGCGTGCGGTTCGACCTCATCGCGCTGGTCACGCTGGACCCGGGCGGCCCCGGCGCGGACGAGGCCCTGCTCGGCCCGGAGCACCGGACTCTGATCGGCCTGTGCCGCACGGAGACCCAGTCGGTCGCCGAACTCGCCGCGGGGGCGGACCTGCCCGTGGGGGTGATCAGGGTCCTCCTCGGCGACCTGCTGGAACTCGGCTGCGTCACCGTCAGCCGCCCCGTACCGCCCGCGCAGCTGCCCGACGAACGCATCCTGCGCGAGGTGATCGAGGGACTGAGAGCCCTGTAGATGAACGCACACCACCCCATTCGCTCACCTCACCCAACCCACCGACTGGCGCTACCCGTTGACGGGCCTCCCGAGAGAAGTGATCAATGATCTCCGAGCACTCCGACGCCCCGGACGGCGAGACCGCCGCGCTGGCGCTGAAGATTCTGGTCGCCGGCGGATTCGGCGTGGGCAAGACCACCCTGGTGGGAGCGGTCAGTGAGATCCGGCCACTGCGCACCGAGGAACTGCTCAGCGAGGCAGGCCAGTCGGTGGACGACACCGACGGAGTGGACCACAAGACCACCACGACCGTCGCCATGGACTTCGGTCGCATCACCATCCGGTCCGGCCTCTCCCTGTACCTGTTCGGCACACCGGGGCAGGACCGGTTCTGGTTCCTGTGGGACGAGTTGTCGCAGGGAGCGCTCGGTGCCGTGGTCCTCGCGGACACGCGCCGGCTTGAGGACTGCTTCCCGGCGGTCGACTACTTCGAGCACCGGCGCATCCCGTTCGTGGTCGCCGTCAACTGCTTCGCGGGCGCCCGGCGGCACGGCGCCCCCGACGTCTCGCGCGCCCTCGACCTCGACCAGGGCACGCCCGTGGTGCTGTGCGACGCCCGGGACCGCGACTCGGGGAAAGAGGTCCTGATCCGGCTCGTCGAATACGCCGGGCGGATGCACACCGCCCGGCTTCTCGACTCGGTCGGCTGACCGGGGGCGCCCGACGCCCTTCCGGCGACGACCAATGGCCGATGGCCGATGGCCGACGACCGATGGCCGCTGGCCGACGATCGAAGGCCCGCCGCGCCTGCCGCGCCTGCGTGGTCAGTCCGCGACGTCCCGTTCCGCCAGCACCTTGTCGATGCTGACGCGGACGAGGAGTTCACCCGGAACGCCGTTGCGGGCGCCGAACTCCTCGGCGCGGTCCTCGCCCATGTACCGGGCGCCTATGCGGGTGGCCCACCGCCGTATCTCGTCGAGGTCCTCCGAGACGCGGGCGCGACCCCGCAGCACCACGAAGGAGTACGGCGGCCGGTCGTCGTCCACGCACAGGGCGACCCGGCCGTCCCGGGCGATGTTGCGCCCCTTCACGCTGTCCTTGCCGGTGTTGAACACCAGCTCGTCGCCGTCCAGCACGAACCAGATCGGCGTCACGTGCGGGCTGCCGTCGGCCCGTACGGTGGAGAGCTTTCCGGTGCGGGTGCCGTGCGAAACGAACTCCCGCCATTGCGCGTCGGTCATCTTCTCTGCCATGGCTCCCATCCTCCTTGCCCCGACAGCGGTCGTGGGGAAGGCTGGCGTGGAGATCCTCCGGCCAGGAGGAGAATCGCACGGGGAGAAAACGGGGAGATCGGATCATGGCGCACAACCAGGGGCTCGACTGGCTGCTGGACGACCTGACCGAGCGAGTCCACGAGGTACGGCACGCGCTGGTGCTGTCCAACGACGGCCTGGTGACGGGCGCGAGTACGGGACTGCGCCGCGAGGACGCGGAGCACCTCGCGGCCGTGTCGTCCGGGCTGCACAGCCTGGCAAAGGGCTCGGGTCGGCACTTCGGGGCGGGCAGCGTACGCCAGACGATGATCGAGTTCGACGACGCGGTGCTCTTCGTCACCGCGGCGGGCACGGGAAGCTGTCTGTGCGTCCTCAGCGGCGCCGAGGCCGACATCGGGCAGATCGCGTACGAGATGACGTTGCTGGTCAACCGGGTCGGAGAGCATCTCGACGTGGATGCGCGACAGCCCGAACGGAAACCCATCACAGACGTCTGACCTGCGCGTTCGTCATCCCCTGCGGAGTTATCCACAGGCTCGCCACGCGATCCGCCGAAGCGGCTACGGTTTTTCACACGGCGACCGCATACGACGACCGCATACGGCGACCGCACACGGCGCGAGCCGCTGACTCCACGGGGGAGACCGACCATGTCAGGCACCAGCACCCAACCCGACCGGCTTTCCTGCGCCCCGAGCCGGGCCGCCCGCGAACTCGGCCTCAAACGGGGCGAGTTCGACCTGGCGGTGAACCTCGGGCTCATCCGGACCGTTCCCGACGAAGGCGGCGGAGGGCGTCGCGTCACCCGCGCCGAGATCGAGCGGCTGTGTGCCGCGGACGCCTTCCCGGACGATCTGCGCCGGCGCGTCGCGACGGTCGGCACCACTGAGGGCGCCGAGCTCATGGACGTGACACCCACCAGGTTCACGACCCTGGCTCGCCACGGCCTGCTCGTTCCGGTCCGCTATTACCTCAACCGGTACCGGACCGTCGTCTGGCTGTATCTCGCCGAGGAACTGGAGCAGTTCGCGGCCGAGCAGAGCAACGTCCCGCTGCTGACCGGCCCCCGCACGCCCCCGGAGATCCGGGAAGGGCAGAAGGCCGGGCTGGACCGGCGGCCCCGCAACTGGCGGGGTCGCCAGGTCGGATTCCTGACGCGGCAGGCGGGCGACGACCCCTGGGCGCGTGCGGCGGCCGTCGCCTGCTTCCTCGACCCCGCCGACGTGGCGGACGTCGTCGCGGACCCCCACGAGCGCGCCCACCTGGACCGCTGCCGCCCCCGGCTCCCGGCACACGGCGCACCCGGGTCGCCCGCAGCCGACCTGGCCGAGACGCTCATGACGGCGAGCGAGCCGGACGAAGTGGCCTGGTTCCGCGCGGACCTGGCCCACACACTGGAGACGGCGCGCAGCCGGCGACCGGTACCAGTACCGGCACCACGACCGGCACCAGTGCCGGCACCACGACCGGCGCCACGCCCGACCCCGCAGCAGGCGCCGGCCCCGACGCCACGCCCGGCACCGGAGCCCCCGGCAGCACGCCCCGTTCCGCCGACGGACCGGCCCGCACCCCGGGAGCACGCTCGCTCCCACGGCCTGCTGGGCTGGCTGAGCCGCAGAACCCGGCGACCTGCGGGCTGAACCCGGCCGTCCGATGGCCCGCGGGCCTGTCGGCGGACCACCGGCTCCAGCCCCACCGCCCACCGCCTACTTCCCCGCGGACGCGGTACACGGTCACGTGAACCGGGCGGGACGCCCCGTGTCCCCATGCCGCCGCCCTGTTCAGGCGCCCCGGGCCGAGGGCAGGGGCCCCACGCGGCGATGAGTTTCCGGACGCGTCCCGGTCCGACATAGAGGAGACCATCTTCCGGGAGGCGATCATGTTCGGTACGACGAAGGCGTACAGCGGCTTCTCCGTGGACGACATCGACGCGGCCAGGAGCTTCTACGGCGACACGCTGGGACTGCGGGTGTCCGAGGACCACGGCATGCTGTTCCTGCACATCGCGGGCGACCGGAACATCCTGGTCTACCCCAAGGAGGACCACGCCCCGGCGACGTACACCGTCCTGAACTTCCCCGTCGACGACATCGAGGCCGCGGTCGACGAGCTGAGCAGGAGAGGGGTGCGATTCGAGCGCTACGACCAGTTCAAGGTGGACGAGAAGGGCATCTTCCGCGGTGGTGGCCCGCTGATCGCGTGGTTCACCGACCCGGCCGGGAACGTGCTCTCCGTCCTCCAGGAGCCCTGACGCGCCCGCCATGCCCGAGCTGCCCGATGTCGAGGGGTTCCGTCAGGTGCTCGAGTCCTGCGCGAAGGGCCGGGTCATCCGGAGCGTGGACGTGCGGGACGCGGGCGTCCTGCACGGCGTCGACGCCCGGCGACTGCGGGACGCGCTGGAGGGGCGGCGGTTCGGCACGCCGGAGCGGCACGGCAAGTGGCTGCTCGCCCGCACCGGCGGCCCCACCCTCGTGCTGCACTTCGGCATGACCGGCCGACTGGTCTGCGGCCGTTCGGACGATCCCGTGGAGGCGCATGACCGGGTCCTGTTCACCCTGGGCGGCGGACGTCAGCTGCGCTTCCGTGACCAGCGCAAACTCCAGGGGCTGTGGCTGGCCCACGACGAGGCCGACGTCGACCGGCTGCTGGAGCGGCAGGGGCCGGACGCGCTGGCCGTGGACCGAGAGGAGTTCGAGGTGGTGCTCTCGGCGCGGCGCGGGGCGCTGAAAACGGCACTCACCGACCAGTCCGTCCTCGCCGGTCTCGGCAACCTGCTCGCCGACGAGATCCTGTGGCGGGCCCGGCTGCGCCCCGACCGTCCGGCGCGTGATCTCGCCCGGACCGACCGCCGTCGCCTGTACAGCGAGATGCGCCGTACCCTGCGCACCTCCGTCTCCGCGGGCTGCGTCCCGCCGCGTGACTCGTGGCTCACCGGCCATCGCGACGACCGCGACCCGAGGTGCCCGCGCTGCGGCACGGGGCTGCGCCGGTCCCGGATGGCGGGCCGCGGCACGGTGTGGTGCCCGCGGTGCCAGCCGGACGACTGATCCGGCCGCGGCCGGTCGTCATCCGGCGGGGCGTCTCGCATGGGGCGTCGTGATCGGGTCCAGGGTCTCGTCAGTCGTCCGGGTTCAGGACGGCCGGCGGTCCGGCGAGGACGCCGCCGTCCAGGACGAACTCGCAGCCTGTCGAGAACGTGGCGTCGGCGACGATGAAGAGCACCATGCGGGCGACCTCCTCGGGCTCGCCGAACCGGGGGATCGGCTGCCCCGCGGTGTACGCGTCGCCGAAGCCGGCCGTCAGAGGGGTGCGGATGGCTCCGGGGTGCACGGAGCAGACCCGGATCCGGTCGGGCGCCAGTTCCAGCGCGGCGGTCTTGGTCAGTCCGCGCAGCCCCCACTTGCTGGCCGCGTACGCGCCGACACCGGCGTAGGCGGTCAGCCCGGACAGGGAGGACATGTTGACGATGACGCCGCCGCCGGCCCGGCGCAGCGACGGTGCCGTCGCGCGCATGCCCAGCCAGGCGCCCGTGAGGTTCACGTCGACAACCCGGCGGAAGGACTCGGGGCTCTGTTCCTCCATCGGGCCCCAGTCGATGATCCCCGCGATGTTCGCGAGGACCGACACCGGTCCGAGGTCCCGCTCGGTCTCGGCCAGGGTCCGCTGCCAGTCGTCCTCGCTGGTGACGTCCAGATGGACGAAGCGGGCCCGGCCGCCGAGCCGCGAGGCCGGCTCCGATCCCTCGGCGTCCCGGATGTCGGCGACCACGACGTCGGCACCCTCGGCCGCGAGGGCATGGGCCACCGCGGTTCCGATGCCCCCGGCCCCGCCGGTGACGATCGCCACCTGCTCGTCGAGACGTCCCATCGTGACCTCCTTGGCTCAGGGCGCTTCCGCCGTCTGGCGCTCCTCGTCCGGTGCCACCAGCGACCGGGTGAGCGGGATCCGCGCCAGCGCGAAGACGCCCGCGGCGATCAGCGCCACACCGAACAGCTGGGGCAGCAGCCACCAGCCGGAGCGGACGGTCTCCTCGTACAGGAGGATGCCGAGGGCGAGGCTCACCAGCGCGTCGCCGAGGCTGAGCGCGGGCTGCGAGGCGACCAGCGGGCCGGCCTGCATCGCGTTCTCCAGCAGGAACAGCGCGCACACGCCGGTCGCGGCGAACGCGTACGTCTGCCAGGCGGTGAGGAAACCCACGATCCCCTGGTCGTCGAGGATGTGGGTGGCGGCCTTCATCAGTGCCGCCGTCACCGCGTAGCTGATCGCGGTCGCGGCACCCAGGCACGCCGCCCGGGCCCGGCCCTCCGGGCGGCGGACGGCGGCCAGGGCGAGGCCCACCACCGCCCCGGCGCACACGGCGAGCGCGGGGATCCAGCGGTCCAGCTCCACATGGGTGCGGTTGCCGGTCGGTGACGCGGCGGCGAGCGCGATCGCCAGCCCCGCCACCACCGCCGTCACGGCCAGCCAGCCCGTGCCCGGCAGACGCCGGTGCATCAGCAGCGAGGCGACGACGAGGGTCAGCGGCAGCTCCAGCACGAACAGCGGCTGCACGATCGTCAGCGGCCCGGTCGCCAGCGCCAGCGCCTGGCATACGGCGGCGCCGATCACCGCGAGGATCCCGGCCAGCCACACCGGCCGGCGCAGCAGATCGAGCATCAGCCCGGCCCGGAAGCCCTCCGAGCGCGGCACGGTGAGTGCCGCCTTGCGCTGCAGGACCGTCGCCACGGCGTTGCTGAAGGCCGCGCAGACCGCGAACACGACGGGGAGCACGGTGTGCAGCGTGGTCACCTCCCCGGATCGGCGGGCGTGTGACGCCGGCTGGGCCTCCTTCTGCCATGGTCGCCGGACCGGGGCACGGGCGCGATCGGAGCCGTCGAGCACCTCGGTGAAGGCGCGGGGGTCGGAAAAGGTGCCTACCAGATCCGGATCACCGAGTACGTCTCGCCGTCCTGCGGCGGGCGTGTCCAGGAACGGGTCGTGAACGTGTGCAGCCGCCCGTGGACGATGGCATGGCGCGGCAGCGACACACCGAATTCCCCGGCCACCGCTTCCAGCAGCGACCGCTCCGCCTCGGCGCCCTCCTCCGGGGCGTCGCCGAAGAACCGGCCCGGATCCAGGGCCCGCGGTATCTCCCCGGTGCGCCGGGTCTCTCCGTCCGCGTGCGTGAACGCGTACTGCTCGACACCGTCTCGCGCCACCGACAGGTGGAAGAACGGCTCCCCGTGCCGTGGCCGCAGGCCGCTCCACACCACCACCGCGCGGGTGCCCGCCCCGGCGGCCGCCGCGGCGGGGGAGACGAACCGCCGGTGGCTGAACGGGGCGGGATCGCCGTCGAAGGCGAAGCTCCAGCCGGCGCCGGCCCGGCCCACCGCCATGAGAGCCCTGTCGTCGAAGGAGGAGAACTCCTGCCGGTTCCGCAGCGATCTGCGGCGTGCCTCCCAGAGGGTCATGGGTTCGTCCAGCGCGGCGCCGTCACCGTCGGCGAGGCGTGCGGGCAGCTCCTCCGGCTCCACCCCCTCCACCAGGACGAACCGGTAGGACGTGCGGTTGTGGCCCGGGTCCGGCTCCGCGAGCCACGCCAGATCGCCCGGGTCGAGCCCGGCCACCGGGCGCGGTGCCGCACCCTCCTGCCCGCCCCTCGGCGTGGACAGCAAATCCCGGCCCCGCTCCGGAGTCAGCAGCGGCCCCAGCACCGGGTCGGCCACCCATCCCATCGGCGCCAAGTGGTCCGGCCCCAGCGGTTCCCACAGGGGCAGGGCATCGACCAGTGTCCGCCACGCCCCGTCCGAGTCCCCCCACCGGGCCAGCTCCCGCGCCCGCTCCACCGCTTCCCCGAACGGCCCGGCCGGCGCGTACCGGTACATGCCGTTCCGCACCTGGTCCAGCGTCGCGTAGGCGAGGGACACCAAGTCGTCGTCGGCGCCCCGCAGATGGAAGCGCAGCGTGGAGTCGTCCCGGTACGAGTGGGCCGCGTGCTCGGCGACCAGCGGCGGCAGCAGCTCGGGGGCGTACTGCGGGTCCGTCACCAGCCCGTCGAAGTACACCATGTAGGTCTCGCCGAGCAGACGGCGTATCTGGTCGCCCAGCCCGGCGGCCCGCGGTCTGCCGTACTCCTTGGCCTCGTCCAGCGCCCTCGCTGCCCCTTCCCAGTCGCCGCGCAGGGCCTCCAGCCGGGCCTGTGCGACCTGGGCGTCGAGCTTTCGCGTCGTGTCGTTGGCGAACTCAGGCCCCCCGTCGCTCCGGTGCGTGCCGAGGCTGTGGAACTCGCGGTGCATGTCCCGCATGAACGCGAGGAAGTTCGCGTGCCGCTCGGGTGGCTCGGCCCGCCAGCTCGCCCAGGTGTACACGGCCCACTCGCCGTCCTCGTCCACGTCCTCGGGGTCCATGAGGACGTGGGTGACGTCGGACTCGACGTCGAGCTGCAGCCCGCGCCGCCAGAGGTCCGCCTCGCGCCGCTCCTCGGGCCCGGCGTCCTCGTCCAGGTACTCCTCCATCAGGTCGGCGAGGCCCGACGCGTTGTCATGCCAGCGGGCGTCCTCCGTCCCCGCCAGCAGCCATACGAAGCCGCCCGCGTGCCGCCACCCGTCGCTGACCTTGAGGAACTCCCGGTACGACGGGGGCATCCGCCGGCCGAGGCGCTCTTCCATGGCAGCGATCCGCTCCTCGGACGCGGCCGGGAACCCCAGCCAGCGCGCCTGCCACGCAGCCTCGTCGTCCTCGCTCCGCGTGCCGTCGTCCGGCAGCGAATCCGCCCATTCCGCGCTCCACTTGAGCAGGAAGGAACGCCAGTCGAATGCCGTGGTGTCCGTCATGCCACCGATGCTGCCACCCGCCACTGACAGTGGCCCCCGCGATCCGCGGCCCTCTTCCCCTCCGTACGGGTCAGTGGAGGGTGGGCCGGTAGACGAGCTCCTGGATGTGACCGTCGAGCGTCCGGTTCTCCACCAGTTCCAGGTCGAAGTCGGCCGCACCCTGGAAGACCGGGTCCAGGCCGGTCCGGCCGGTGATGACGGGGAAGAGCGTCACCTGCAGGCGGTCGACCAGCCCGGCGGCCATCAGCGCCCGGTTCATCGACAGGCTGCCGTGGGAGCGCAACGGCACGTCGGACTCGTCCTTCAGCCGGGCGACGACGTCGACGGCGTCACCGCTCACGACGGTCGCGTCGGGCCAGTCGAGGGGGCCTTCCAGCGTCGTCGACACCACTGTGGCCGGCAGGTTCCGCATCCGGGTCACCCAGGGGTCGCGCACGTCGGACTCCTCGGTGCTGGACGCCAGCATGCCGGCGAACGCCCGGTACGTGTTCGCCCCGAAGACCATCCGCTGCTCCGTGCCGTACAGGGCCAGGCGGTGTTCGAGCAGCTCGGGGCCCTGCTTGCCCCAGTAGCCCGTCCAGTCGGCGCGGGCGGCGCCGTAGCCGTCGAGGCTGGAGAAGACGTCGAAGGTGTAGGTGGCGGTCATGGCGTTCTCCTCGAGCGCGGGCGAGCGGTGCGGGCACGGGCGGCGATCTTCCCCGGCGATCTTTCCCCCGGCAGACTTCGCCGGCCGTCACATCGATAGACCCGGCCCGCCCCCGGAAATCATCGCCGCGCCGGACGAGGAGAATGCCGTAGCGCCTCAGCACCCCAGCACTCCAGCACCCCAGCGCCCCACGGTCACTCACCTCACCGCATCGGCCGCGCCGCGCTCCACGCCGTCCATGAAGTCCAGCATCAAGCGGTTGCTCCGCTCGGCATGGTCGATCTGGGGCCCGTGGCCGGTGCCGGACATGATCTCGGCCCGGGCGCCCGGGATGAGCCGCGGGACGCGCTCCAGCTGCCGCTGGGGGTGTACGAGCAGGCTGCGCCTGCCCATGAGCAGGTACAACGGCGTGGTGATGCCCGCCAGTTCGGCGTCGGACAAGGGCAGGGGCGCCGGGCGGCGTATGCGGTGTGCGCGGACTCCGCTCCTGACCATGGCGCGCAGTTCCGGCACCACGAGCACCGGCTGCTCCAGCCAGGCCGCGAGGCGAGGCCGCAGCGCCTTGGGGGCGAAAGTGGCGAACAGGCTCGCGAAGATCCAGACGAAGAAGCGCAGCCCCACCTTCTCCAGGCCGCCCGGATCGAGCAGCGTGACCGAGGCGAGGCGCTCGGGCCTGCGGTGCGCCTGATTCAGGACGAGCCAGCCGCCGTAGGAGCTGCCGACGAGGTGGACCCGGTCGAGTCCGAGGGCGGCCAGGGTCTCGTCGAGCCACTGGGCGGCCCGCTCGGGCTGGTGGATGGGGGCGCGCTGGACGCTGCGGCCGGGGTCGCCCGGGGTGTCGAGCGCGTAGACGGGCCGCTCACCGCTGAGGTCGGCGGTGTTCGGGTACCACATGGCGGAGCAGCTGCCCGCGCCGTGCACGAGCACGACGGGGGTGCGGTCGCGGGCGGCGGGGTCGGCGGGGTCGTAGCGGTAGACGTGCGTGGTCGCGAAGGACGTCTCCACGTCCTGCTCCCAGGAGGCGGGCGCGCCGAGCGCGTACACCGCGTCGCAGGCGGCGAAGTACTGGTCGCGCCGGGCGTCGCTGACGAAGCGGCCGACATCGGCCTGGCGGGGGGCTGTTGCGGACGGGGACACGGCTACCTCCCGGAACGGTCCATCTTTGTGGTACGACCGTACCACGATGATGGTACGGCTGTATCATCAAAGGGGCTCAACCAAGGGGAGTCATCAAGGGGCCGGAGGGCCCGCGCACTGCCGATCGGAGCGGAGAGACGACGGATGCCCAGACGCGTGGACCATGCGGAGCGGCGCACCGAGATCGCGGAGGCACTCGTCCGGGCCGCCGGGCGGCTGGGTCTGCACGCGGTGGGGATGCGCGACGTGGCGGCGGAGGCGGGCGTGTCGCTCCGGCTGGTGCAGTACTACTTCGAGTCCAAGGAGAAGCTGCTGCTCTTCGGGCTGCGACATCTCACCGAGCGGTTCGCGCGACGGGTGGCCGCCCGGGTGGCGGCCGCCGGGGCCGATCCGGGGGAGCGCGCGGTGATCGAGGCACTCCTGGCGGCGGCCCTGCCGGTCGATGCCGAGAGCCGGACCTTCCACCACCTGTACACCTCGTACGCGGTCCTGGCCGTGACCGACGAGGCGCTCGCGGCCCAGCCGTTCATCAAGGACCCGGACAGTGCCGAGGACACCGTGGCCGGACTGCTCCGGCAGGCGGCGGAACGGGGGCGGCTGCGGCCCGGCGTGGACCCCCGTGCGGCGGCGGCCGGACTGCTGTCCCTGTCCGCCGGACTCGGCACCAGCGTCCTGGTCGGCCAGCGCGGTGCCGAATCGGCCACCGGCGTGCTCGCCCACCACCTGGACCTGATCTTCCAGCCCGCGGAGCAGCCCGCAGAGCAGCCCGCGGAGTGAACCCCGCCGACACCGCCTGAGGGCCGCGCCGGAAACCCCGTCGGCCCGCCGCAGTGCCGAAGGGCCGGGTCAGCCGAGCTTCCGGAAGAGCCCCTCCTGTACGACCGACACGACCAGCCGGCCGTCACGGTCGTAGATCCTGCCCCGGGCCAGACCACGGCCGCCGACCGCGATGGGCGACTCCTGGTCGTACAGCAGCCAGTCGTCCGCGCGGAACGGGCGGTGGAACCACATCGCGTGGTCCAGGGACGCCATGTCGAAGCCCCGCGGGCCCCACAGCGGCTCGACCGGGATGCGGACGGCGTCCAGCAGGGTCATGTCGCTGGCGTAGGTGAGGGCGCAGGTGTGGACGAGCGGGTCGTCGCCGAGCGGCCCGACCGCGCGCATCCACACGGCGCTGCGCGGCTCGGCGTCCTCGACGTCCTCCGGGCTCCAGCGCAGCCGGTCCACGTAGCGGATGTCGAAGGGCTGGCGGCGGGCCATCCGCTCCAACTGCTCGGGCAGGGCGCCCAGATGCTCCCGGATCTCGTCCGTGACGGTCGGGAGCGACTCCGGGTTCGGGACGTAGCGGGCCGGCGGCAGCTGGTGCTCGAAGCTGCCCTCCTCCGGCTTGTGGAAGGAAGCGGTGAGGTTGAAGATCGTGCGGCCCTGCTGCACGGCCGTCACCCGGCGGGTCGTGAACGACCGGCCGTCGCGCACGCGCTCGACCTGGTAGACGATCGGCACGCCCGGGATGCCCGGACGCAGGAAGTACGCGTGCAGCGAGTGCACCGGGCGGTCGCCCTCCGTGGTGCGGCCGGCGGCGACCAGGGCCTGGCCCGCCACCTGCCCGCCGAAGACCCGCTGCAGGGACTCCTGCGGGCTGCGGCCGCGGAAGATGTTGACCTCGATCTGCTCCAGATCGAGCAGGTCCACGAGCCTCTCGGCCGGGTTCGTCGTCATCGCTGGGATCCTCCTGTGCTCGCTGTGGCCCGGCCCGTCACAGCTGGCCGACGTCGGTGACGCGCACGACCGCACGGCCCTCCGCGTCGGAGGCGGTGAGGTCCACCTCCGCGCTGATGCCCCAGTCGTGGTCGCCGTTCGGGTCGTGGAAGATCTGCCGGACGCGCCACAGGGCGTTCTCCGGCTCCTGCTCGATGAGCAGCAGCTTGGGGCCGCGGGCGTCGGGGCCGGTGCCGAGGTCGTCGTACTCGTCCCAGTACTTGTCCATCGCCTCGCCCCACGCGTCGGCGTCCCAGCCGGACTCCGCGTCCATCTCGCCCAGCTCCTCGACCTGGTCGAGGGCGGCCAGTTCGACGCGGCGGAACATGGCGTTGCGGACCAGGACGCGGAAGGCACGCGCGTTGGCCGTGACCGGCTTGACCTCGTCGGCCTTCTCCTGGGCCTCCTCGGCGGTCATCTCCTCCGGGTTGGCCAGTTGCTCCCACTCGTCCAGCAGGCTGGAGTCGACCTGGCGCACCATCTCGCCCAGCCACTCGATCAGGTCCTGGAGGTCCTCGGACTTCAGGTCGTCCGGGACGGTGTGGTCGAGGGCCTTGTAGGCGCTGGCGAGATAGCGCAGCACGATGCCCTCGGTGCGGGCCAGCTCGTAGTGGGACACCAACTCCGTGAAGGACAGCGCCCGTTCGTACATGTCCCGGATGACCGACTTCGGCGACAGCGGGTGGTCGCCGACCCAGGGGTGGCTCTTGCGGTACGTGTTGTACGCGTGGAAGAGCAGCTCCTCCAGGGGCTTCGGGTACGTGATGTCCTGGAGGCGCTCCATGCGCTCCTCGTACTCGACGCCGTCGGCCTTCATCTGGGCCACGGCCTCGCCGCGCGCCTTGTTCTGCTGGGCGGCGAGGATCTGCCGCGGGTCGTCCAGGGTGGACTCCACGACGGACACCATGTCGAGCGCGTACGACGGCGACTCCGGGTCGAGCAGCTCGAACGCGGCCAGCGCGAACGTGGACAGCGGCTGGTTGAGCGCGAAGTCCTGCTGGAGGTCGACCGTGAGCCGGACGATGCGGCCGGTCGCGTCGGGCTCGTCGAGCTTCTCGACGATGCCGCCGTCCAGCAGCGAGCGGTAGATGGCGATGGCCCGGCGGATGTGCCGCAGCTGCTGCTTGCGCGGCTCGTGGTTGTCCTCCAGCAGCCGGCGCATCGCCTCGAAGGCGTTGCCGGGGCGGGCGATCACCGACAGCAGCATCGTGTGCGTCACCCGGAACCGGGAGGTCAACGGCTCCGGTTCGGAGTCGATGAGCTTCTCGAAGGTCTGCTCCGACCAGGCGACGAACCCCTCCGGGGCCTTCTTGCGGACGACCTTGCGGCGCTTCTTGGGGTCGTCGCCGGCCTTGGCGAGGGCCTTCTCGTTCTCCACGACGTGCTCGGGGGCCTGCGCGACGACGAAGCCCTCCGTGTCGAAACCGGCCCGGCCGGCACGGCCCGCGATCTGGTGGAACTCCCGGGCCCGCAGGGTGCGCACGCGCGTGCCGTCGTACTTGGTGAGGGCCGTGAACAGCACCGTGCGGATGGGGACGTTGACGCCGACGCCGAGCGTGTCCGTGCCGCAGATGACCTTCAGCAGACCGGCCTGCGCGAGCTTCTCCACCAGGCGGCGGTACTTGGGCAGCATGCCGGCGTGGTGGACGCCGATGCCGTGCCGGACGTAACGGGACAGGTTGCGGCCGAACTTGGTGGTGAAGCGGAAGTTGCCGATCAGGTCGGCGATCTGCTCCTTCTCCTCCTTGGAGCACATGTTGATGCTCATCAGCGCCTGCGCCCGCTCCACGGCCTGCGCCTGCGTGAAGTGCACGATGTAGACGGGCGCCTGCCGGGCCTGGAGCAGGTCGGTCAGTGTCTCCGTGAGCGGCGTGTACCGGTACTCGTAGGACAGCGGCACCGGGCGGGTCGCCGAGCGGACCACCGCCGTCGGGCGGCCCGTGCGGCGGGTGAGGTCCTTCTCGAAGAAGGAGACGTCACCGAGCGTCGCCGACATCAGCACGAACTGCGCCTGCGGCAGCTCCAGGATCGGGATCTGCCAGGCCCAGCCGCGGTCGCCCTCGGCGTAGAAGTGGAACTCGTCCATCACGACCTGGCCGACGTCCGCGTCCTTGCCGTCGCGCAGCGCGATCGACGCGAGGACCTCGGCGGTGCAGCAGATGACCGGGGCGTCGGCGTTGACCGACGCGTCGCCGGTGAGCATGCCCACGTTCTCCGTGCCGAAGATCTTGCACAGCTCGAAGAACTTCTCCGACACCAGCGCCTTGATCGGAGCCGTGTAGAAGGTGACCTCGTCGCGGGCCAGGGCCGCGAAGTGCGCGCCCGCCGCGATCATGCTCTTGCCGGAGCCGGTGGGCGTCGACACGATCACGTTCGCGCCGGAGACCACCTCGATCAGCGCCTCCTCCTGGTGGGGGTAGAGCGTGAGACCCCGCTCGCCGGCCCACGACTCGAAGGCTTCGTACAGGGCGTCGGGGTCGGCGGTCCGCGGCAGCTGATCGATGAGGGTCACGCCCCCATCTTGCCTGGCCCGGTGCCCGATGCGGGAATCGGCTGCGGGCCCGAAGATCACGAACGCTACGCTGGGGCGCCGACGACGCGTCAGCGCACCCGGTCAACTGGACAGCGGCACACGAGGAATGGGGCGGGCAACGGCCATGATGGGACCAGCACACTCACTGTCGGGCGCCGCCGCCTGGCTCGGCGTCGGTGCGGCCGCGGCCGCCGCCGGGCACCCGATGCCCTGGCCGGTCCTCCTCGTCGGCGCCCTGATCTGCGCCGGAGCCGCCCTTGCCCCGGACCTCGACCACAAGGCGGCCACCATCTCCCGGGCCTTCGGTCCGCTGTCGCGCTGGCTGTGCGAGATCGTGGACAAGCTGTCGTACGCCGTCTACAAGGCCACGAAGAAGCAGGGCGACCCGCGCCGCTCCGGCGGGCACCGCACGCTCACGCACACCTGGCTGTGGGCGGTCCTGATCGGCGCGGGCACCTCGGTCGTGGCGATCACCAGCGACCGCTGGGGCGTGCTCGCGATCCTCTTCGTACACATGGTCCTGGCCATCGAGGGCCTGCTGTGGCGGGCGACCCGCGGCTCCAGCGCCGACGTCCTGGTCTGGCTGCTGGCCGCGACCACGTCGTGGATCCTCGCCGGCATGCTGGACCAGCCGGGCAACGGCGCGGACTGGCTGTTCACGGCGCCGGGCCAGGAGTACCTGTGGCTGGGGCTGCCGGTCGTACTGGGCGCGATCGTGCACGACATCGGGGACGCGCTGACCGTCTCCGGCTGCCCGATCCTGTGGCCCATCCCGGTCGGGCGGAAGCGCTGGTACCCGGTCGGGCCGCCGAAGGCCCTGCGGTTCCGGGCGGGCAGCTGGGTCGAGCTCAAGGTGCTGATGCCGGCGTTCATGCTGCTCGGCGGGGTGGGCTGCGCGGCGGCGCTCAACGTGATCTGAGCGCCGGGCGGGATCCCGGCGACAGGGCTCAGCCGCTGCCGTAGCGCCGCTCGAACGCCGCGACCCGGCCCTCCGAGTCCACCGTGCGGGCCTTGCCCGTGTAGAAGGGGTGGCTCTCCGAGGAGATCTCCACGTCCACCACCGGGTAGGTCTCGCCGTCGTCCCATTCGATGGTCTGGTCGCTGGTCGCGGTCGACCGGGTCAAGAAGGCGTAACCGGCGGCGCGGTCGCGGAAGACGACGGGGTGGTAGTCGGGGTGCTTGTCCTGCTGCATGGATGCTCCTCGGACGGCTCGGGTCGGTTCTGCGATCAACCGGTGGTGTCAGCCGGGCAGGGTGTCCTCGTCGACGATGTGCACGGCGGCCTCCTCGGCCGACGCGGCCGCGCCGTCGATGCCCACGTCCATGGCGACCAGCGCGGGCTCCTCGTCCTCGTGCGTGCCCTCGTCGGGCGCCACCAGGCGGCCGGAGCGGGCGGCGCCCACCTCGTTGTCCAGGAGTTCCCCGTCCGTGCCCTGGCAGTCCCCGAGGCCGTCGCCGTCGGACGCGACGGGATCCGGCAGCTCCTCGGAGAGCCGCTGGTCCAGGGTCTCGCCCCGCAGGCGCTCGGCCGCCGTCACACCGCGGTGCTCGACGGCCCAGGGCCGCTCGGGAGGGGACCAGCCCCGGTCCAGGGGATCGTCGACGCCGTCGTACTCCAGGGTGTCCTCGGCGTCGAGCAGCCCCGTGTCCTCCCTCTGCTCGTCTTGGTCCGGCTGGTAGACGTCGTCGCCCCAGCCGTCGGAGCTGTTCACGGGTACCTCCAGGGGGTGGGGACGGGCCCGTCTCACCGGGACCCGCGCCGGGCCGCCGCCGCACGGAGCACTGGCGCCGCCCGTCGCCGAACCTCGTGGTTTCCGGGCGTTCCCCGAGCCGGTGCCTGACTCCAGCCTTCCACCGAGCCTCACCACCGCGCAACGCCACGACAGGGACGCGCGCGGCCACGCGCTGTCCGCGCGCCGCTCCGGCCCGGGCGCGGCGCAGGCGCGACGACGCCAGGCTCCCACCGGGCAAGGGCTCCCCGCGCCCACGCCCGGGGGCGGCTCCGCACCGGCCCGCCGCCGGAGCCGCCCCGGCCGGCCTCTCAGCCGTGCCACGACCTCCACAGCGCCGCGTACGCCCCGTCCGCCGCGACCAGCTCCTGGTGGCTGCCCAGCTCGCTGATCCGGCCGTTCTCGACCACGGCGATGACGTCCGCGTCGTGCGCGGTGTGCAGGCGGTGGGCGATGGCGACGACGGTGCGGCCGTCCAGGACCCGGGCCAGGGAGCGCTCCAGGTGGCGGGCGGCACGCGGGTCGAGCAGGGACGTCGCCTCGTCCAGGACGAGCGTGTGCGGGTCGGCGAGCACCAGGCGGGCCAGCGCGATCTGCTGCGCCTGCGCCGGGGTGAGCGCGAGACCGCCCGAGCCGACCTCGGTGTCCAGGCCGTCGTCGAGGGCGCGGGCCCAGCCGTCCGCGTCGACCGCGCCCAGCGCCGCCCACAGCTCGGCGTCCCCGGCATCCGTCCGGGCGAGCAGGAGGTTGTCGCGCAGGGAGCCCACGAAGACGTGGTGCTCCTGGTTGACCAGGGCCACGTGCTCGCGGACGCGCTCCGCGGGCATCCGGGACAGCTCGGCGTCGCCCAGGGTGATCCGGCCGTCCCGGGGCGCGTAGATCCCGGCGAGCAGCCGGCCCAGCGTGGACTTGCCCGCGCCCGAGGGGCCGACCAGGGCCAGCCGGGTGCCGGGCGCGACCTCCAGGGACACCTTGCGCAGGACGTCCACGCCTTCCAGATAGCCGAAGTGCACCCGGTCGGCGTGCACGTGGCGCCCGTCGGGGGCCAGCTCGGCGTCACCCCGGTCCGGCTCGATGTCCCGGACCCCGACGAGCCGGGCCAGTGACACCTGCGCCACCTGCAGCTCGTCGTACCAGCGCAGGATCATGCCCACCGGGTCGACGAGCATCTGGGCGATCAGCGCGCCGGTCGTGAGCTGACCGACGTCGATCCACCCGTGCAGGGCGAATACACCGCCGATCATCAGGACCGAGGCGAGCACCGTCACATGGGTGGTGTTGATGACCGGGAAGAGCACCGACCGCAGCCAGAGCGTGTACCGCTCCCAGGCGGTCCACTCCCGGATGCGGCGCTCCGACAGCGCGATGCGGCGGTCGGAGAGGCGGTGGGCCTCGACCGTGCGCCCGGCGTCCACCGTCTCGGCGAGCGCGGCGGCCACGGCGGCGTACCCGGCGGACTCCGAGCGGTAGGCCGAGGGAGCCCGCCGGAAGTACCAGCGGCAGCCGACGATCAGCAGCGGCAGGGCGAGCAGCACGGCGAGCGCCAGCGGCGGCGCCGTGACGACCAGCCCGCCCATCAGCAGGACCACCCACACCACGCCGATGGACAGCTGCGGCACGGCCTCGCGCATCGCGTTGCCCAGCCGGTCGATGTCCGTGGTGATCCGGGACAGCAGGTCGCCGGTCCCGGCCCGCTCCAGCACGCCGGGCGGCAGCCCGACCGACCGGACGAGGAAGTCCTCGCGCAGGTCGGCCAGCATCCGCTCGCCCAGCATCGCCCCGCGCAGCCGCACCTGACGGACGAACAGGGCCTGGACGGCCAGCGCGGCCACGAACAGCCCCGCGGTCAGCTCCAGCCGCAGGTCCCGCGCTCCGTCGGACACCCGCTCCACCAGTCCGCCCAGCAGCCACGGGCCGGCCATCGAGGCGACGACGGCGACCGTGTTGACGGCGACCAGCAGCAGGAACGCCCGGCGGTGCCGGCGCAGCAGTTCGGCCACGTAGGCGCGGACGGTCGCGGGAGCCCCCACGGGCAGGGTGCTCGCCGTGGTCGGGGCCGCCGGGTCGTACGCCGGTGGCGCTACGCCGATCATGCCTTCTCCTCGATCTCTTCCAGTTCGTGCAGTACGTCGTCCAGGTTGACGGAGCCGTTCAGCGCGGCCTCGTCGTCCGTCTCGCGCGTGACCACCGCCCGGTAGCGGGGCTCGGAGTGCACCAGCTCCCGGTGGGCGCCGACCGCGACGACCTCGCCCTCGTGCAGGAACACGACCCGGTCGGAACGGTCCAGCAGCAGTGGGGAGGAGGTGAACACCACGGTCGTGCGCCCGGCGCGCAACTCCCGCACACCCTGGGCGATCCGGGCCTCGGTGTGCGAGTCGACGGCGGAGGTCGGCTCGTCCAGCACGAGCACCTCCGGGTCGGTGATCAGCGACCGGGCGAGCGCGAGCCGCTGCCGCTGACCGCCGGACAGGGACCGGCCGCGTTCGGTGATCCGGGCGTCCATGGGGTCGGTCGCGTCCACCGACCCCTGCACCAGCGCGGCCAGCACGTCGTCGCACTGCGCGGCGGCCAGGGCCCGGCGTGGCTCGACCTCCCCCGACGCGGGCACGTCGAGCAGTTCGCGCAGCGTGCCCGAGAGCAGCACGGGGTCCTTGTCCTGGACGAGGACGGCCGTACGGGCACTGTCCAGCGGGAGTTCGTCGAGCGGCACGCCGCCCAGCAGCACCGAGGTGCCCTCCTGCGACGGGTGCCCGCCCAGCCGTTCGGCCAGCCGGCCCGCCGCGTCCGGGTCGCCGCACACCACGGCGGTCAGCCGGCCGGCCGGCGCGAGCAGCCCGGACGCCGGGTCGTACAGGTCACCGGACGGGACACCGGCCGCGCGCGATCCCGCGGTGTCCGTGGCCCGCTCCAGCGACAGCACGCCCGCGGCCCGCTTGGCGGAGGGCCGGGAGAAGGAGTACGCCATGGCGATCTCCTCGAAGTGCCGCAGCGGGTAGGTCAGGACCATCACCGAGCTGTAGACGGTGACCAGTTCGCCGACGGTGATCCGGCCCTGGCGCGCCAGGTGCACGCCGTACCAGACGACCGCGATGAGCAGCAGTCCGGGCAGCAGGACCTGGATCGCGGTGATCGTGGACCACATCCGGGCGCTGCGCACGGCCGCGTGCCGGACCTCCTGGGAGGCGCGCCGGTAGCGGTCGAGGAAGAGTTCCTCGCCGCCGATGCCGCGCAGCACGCGCAGCCCCGCGACGGTGTCCGACGCGAGTTCGGTGGCCCGTCCGGCCTTCTCGCGCTGGACGTCGGCGCGCCGGGTGGCGCGGGGCAGCAGGGGCAGCACGGCGAGCGCCAGCACGGGCAGGCCCACGGCGACGACCACGCCGAGCGCGGGCTGGTAGACGAGCAGGCCGGTGCAGACCAGCACGACGGTCACCACGGCCGCGGTGAACCGGGACAGGGCCTCCACGAACCAGCCGATCTTCTCGACGTCACCCGTGGAGACGGCCACGACCTCCCCGGCCGCGACCCGCCGGGTCAGTGCCGAGCCCAACTGGGCGGCCTTGCGGGCGAGGAGCTGCTGGACGCGGGCGGCGGCCGTGATCCAGTTGGTGACGGCGGTGCGGTGCAGGAAGGTGTCGCCGACCGCGTTGCCGGCGCAGGCCAGCGCCAGCAGGCCGCCCGCCAGGGCGAGGCGCTCACCGGAGCGGTCGACGACGGCCTGCACGGCGACACCGACGCAGAACGGCAGCGCGGCGACGGAGGCGAAGTGCAGCAGCCCCCAGGCCAGCGACTTGAGCTGCCCGCCCAGTTGGTTGCGGAAGAGCCACCACAGGAATCGGGGACCCGATCGCGCGTCCGGCACGCCCGGGTCGGGGTACGGAAGGTCTTGAATCTGCATGACGTCCCAGTGGCTCGTGTCAGGGGGATGGGGGTGAGGGCCGAAGGCAACAAACCGTGACAGGTTCGCGTCGCCACGTGGTCGGAGGCAACAGGTTTTCCGTCCACCGACGGGAACCGGCCGACACGGGTGGGAAGAGGCTGCCCAGGCGGGCCGGTGCTCATTGCGCGGGCGGCGGACTCCCCGTAGAACACCGCCCATGAAGAGACGGATCGTCATGTCCATGCTTGCCGGAGCGACCCTCCTGGCGAGCACCCTCCTCGGCACCGGTTCCGCCCACGCGGCCGACGTCCCCGCAGAGTTCGGCACCGACTGGCACGACCCGGTCACGGCGGCCCCGCCCGTCGAGCGGCCGTCCGGGAAGTCCTGCCGAGTCACCCTCGCCCGGGCGCAGTTCCGCGACTTCACCCCCTACCGCGGCACGTACACCCCGCCCGACGGCTGCGGTGACCGCTGGAGCAAGGTGGTGCTGCGGCTCGACGGCAAGGTCAAGGGCCGCCAGTACGACCGGCTCGGCTACCTCCACGTCGGCGGGGTGGAGGTCTTTCGCACCTCGACGCCGCAGCCCTCGCCCGACGGCATCGAGTGGTCCGTGGAGAAGGACGTCACGCGCTACAGCGACACCTTCCGCGAGAGCCGGGACGTCGAGATGCTCATCGGGAACGTCGTCGACGACACCTACACGGGCGTCCTCGACGTCACGGTCACGCTGACGTTCCATCAGGGCCGCCCCGACGGCGGAAGCCCCGACCGGGTCCTCACCCTCGACGGCGACTCGGCCCTCACCGCCCCGCGCAACAGCGAACGCATCGTCGCCGAGGTGTACGCCACCGGCTCCGGCGGCGGCTGTGAGGAGTACTGGTACATGACGGTGCCCGACCCGGCGCCGTACTCCTGCAAGGCCGGTCAGGGTCCCTACCGCGAGGTGCAGATCCGCGTGGACGGCCGCCTCGCGGGCATCGCCACGCCGTTCCCGACGGTGTGGACCGGCGGCTGGTCCAACCCGTTCCTCTGGTACGTGATCCCGGGCCCCCGCGCCTTCGACATCAAGCCGATCACCTACGACCTCACCCCCTTCGCCGGCCTCCTCAACGACGGCCGCCCGCACCGCGTCGAGGTCTCGGTCGTCGGCGTGCCCGAGGGGCAGACCGGCTGGAGCACGCCCGTGAACGTCCTGGTCTGGCAGGACGAACGGCGCGACCGGGTCACCGGCGCACTCACGGTCCACAAGGCCGGCGACCTGGCCAACTCCTCCGTATACACTCCGGGTTCCGAGCACCGGGTGGCGACCGAGGGCGCCCACCGGCTGACCGTCGCCGGATACGTCGACACCTCGCACGGCCGGGTCACCACCACCGTCAGCCGTTCCCTCGGCCACACCTCGGAGCACCACTGGACCGACGGCGAGACGCGCGACGGACTGAAGGCCACCTGGACCGACGACGAGTCGGTGACCGTCGACGGCCGCAGCACCCGCACGCACCGCACCTACACGATGGACGGCACGACCACCCTCGGCGCGGGCGACCGGCTGCGCACGGTCCTGACCCTCGGCGACCGCGCCACCACCGTCGTCCTGCGCGACGGCCGGCGCACGGCCTGGTCGCGCCTCGACGACACCTACACGGGCGACGCCACCTACACGGCCAACGTCCCGCGCGACCAGCGGCACGCGGTCGGCACCAGCAGCGAGCGGTACCGGCTGTACGGCTCGCACGGCTGCCACGACCGCACGCTGACCACCGTGCAGGGGGTGCTCACGGCGGACCGCAACCGTTGTTGAGGCGACCCGTGTGACGCATGTGACATGCGTCACTTAGGTCGCTTTTACATGGCTGAAACCTTGCGGTCTTGTGCGCGATCAAGACAGCCTCCAGAGTGATCGGTCACGGAAGCCGCTTTCCGTATCGCAGAAGTCCCCTCCGGCTTCTGTGTAGTCCGTCCCCCAAGGAGGCCCCGTGCCACCCTCCGTACCGTCCCTGCCGCGACGCGTCGCACGCACGCTGCGTACCTCACTGTTCGCGCAGGTCCTGTGCGCGCTCGTCCTCGGAATCGTCGTCGGGAAGCTGTGGCCGGAGACGGCCACGGCTCTCCAGCCGCTCGGCGACGGTTTCACCCGGCTCATCAAGACGGTGATCTCGCCGCTGGTGTTCTGCGTGGTCGTCGTCGGCATCGCCAAGGCCGGTGACCTGAAGGCGTTCGGCCGGATCGGGGTCAAGGCCCTGATCTGGTTCGAGGTCGCCTCCACGGCCGCCCTGGTCATCGGCCTCGTCGCCGCCAACGTCGTCGGCCCCGGCAAGGGCATGAACGTCGACCCCTCGTCGCTCGACGCCTCCGCGGTGAACGAGACCACGGGCGGCGGCCATCTGCCCTCGACGACCGAGTTCGTCCTGAACGCCCTGCCGCAGAGCTTCATCGGCGCCTTCGCCGACAACGAGCTGCTCCAGGTGCTCATCCTGGCCTGCCTGGTGGGCGCGGCCCTGCTCCACCTCGGGCACACCAAGGTGCCGAAGGTCCTGCCCGCGATCGAGCAGGCCCAGGAGATCATCTTCGCGGTCGTCGGCTTCGTCATGCGCCTCGCCCCGCTCGCGGTCTTCGGCGCCATGGCCCACCTCGTCGGCAACTACGGGCTGGGCGTGATGAAGACGTACGCCAAGCTCATCGTGCTCTGCTACGTCGCGGCCGCGCTGTTCATCGCGCTGCTCGCCGTCGCGCTGCGGTTGGTGACCGGGCTCAGCCTGTGGAAGTTCCTGCGCTACATCCGCGAGGAGATGCTGCTCGCGCTCGGCACCGCCTCCACTGAGTCCGTCATGCCGCGCGTGATGCAGAAGCTGCGCCGGGCGGGCGCCCGCGACGACGCCGTGGGCCTGGTGCTGCCCACCGGCTACTCGTTCAACCTCGACGGCGCCTCGCTCTACCTGTCCATCGGCACCCTGTTCATCGCCCAGGCGGTGGGCGTCGACCTGACCCTGGGGCAGCAGGTCACCGTGGTGCTGGTGCTGATGCTGACCAGCAAGGGCATGGCGGGCATCCCCGGCTCGGCGTTCCTCGCCCTGGCCGCGACGGCCTCGTCCCTGGGCGCCATTCCGGCCGGCGCCGTCGCCCTGCTCCTCGGCGTGGACCGCATCATGGACTCGATGCGGGTCGTCACGAACCTGCTGGGCAACTGCGTGGCCGTCTTCGCCGTGTCCCGCTGGGAGGGGGCGCTGGACATCGCCCGGGCGAAGAAGACGCTCGACGGCGAGGAGACGGACCCGTCCCAGGACGGCGACGGCGACGACACTCCGGCGGTCGAGCCGACCATGGCCGAGACCCCGGCGCCGGGCATCCCCGCCCAGAAGCCCAAGGAGCCCGCTCCCGAAGTCGGTTGACCGAAAACGAACGGGCCGCGGCCGCCGCTCCATCACAGGGAGCGGCGGCCGCGGCCCGTCGTGCGTCCCCGGGACGTCAGCAGGAACGCACCGGCGTCCCGTCGATCAAGGTGTCCAGCAGCCCCCCGAGCGCCTCGCGCTGATCCTCCGTCAGCGGCGCGAGGATCTCCTCCGCGGCCGACCTGCGCGCCGCCCGCAGCTCGCGCAGCGCGCCCCGGCCGTCGTCCGTGAGCTCGATGCGGATCACGCGCCGGTTCGCCGGATCCGGTACCCGCCGCACCTTGCCGCTCGCCTCCAGGGCGTCGACCAGGGTCGTCACGGCCCGGGGCACCACCTCGAGGCGCTCGGCCAGATCCGCCATGCGCGGCGGCGAGCCCCAGTGCGCCAGGGTGCGCAGCAGCCGGGACTGGGCCGGCGTGATGCCCAGCTCGCGTTGCTCCAGATGGCGCTTCTGGATGCGCTGCACCCGGCGGGTGAGCCGGAGCAACTGCTCGGCGAGCAGGCCGTCGGTATCGGGGGCGGTCATGCGGGAACAATATCAGGATGCAGTTCATTGTGAGTATAGGTAACAATGAGCTGCGATCCGACCCGCCGCACCCCCGCGAAGGAGCCC
This sequence comes from Streptomyces olindensis, assembly GCF_040645895.1. Lineage (NCBI taxonomy): Bacteria > Bacillati > Actinomycetota > Actinomycetes > Kitasatosporales > Streptomycetaceae > Streptomyces > Streptomyces olindensis. Next base: position 94,178 of record NZ_JBEYZD010000001.1, read on the forward strand.
ATGCACCCCGACCACGAATCCCCCTGGACCCCGCCCGCCGGCGCGAAGGAACAGCCCCGGCAGGTCCGCCGCATCCTCCGGCTCTTCCGCCCCTACCGGGGCCGCCTCGCCATCGTCGGCCTGCTGGTCGGCGCCTCCTCGCTGGTCTCGGTCGCCACGCCCTTCCTGCTGAAGGAGATCCTCGACGTCGCGATCCCCGAGGGGCGCACGGGCCTGCTCAGCCTGCTCGCCCTCGGCATGATCCTCAGCGCGGTCCTCACCAGCGTCTTCGGCGTCCTGCAGACGCTCATCTCCACGACGGTCGGCCAGCGCGTCATGCACGACCTGCGCACGGCCGTCTACGGCCGGCTCCAGCGCATGTCCCTCGCGTTCTTCACGCGCACGCGCACGGGCGAGGTCCAGTCCCGTATCGCCAACGACATCGGCGGCATGCAGGCCACCGTCACCTCCACCGCGACCTCCCTGGTCTCCAACGTCACCAGCGTGGTCGCCACGATCGTCGCGATGCTGGCCCTCGACTGGCGCCTGACCGTCGTCTCCCTGCTGTTGCTGCCGGTGTTCGTGTGGATCAGCCGCCGCGTCGGCAACGAACGGCGGAAGATCACCACCCAGCGCCAGAAGCAGATGGCCGCCATGGCCGCCACGGTCACCGAGTCGCTCTCCGTCAGCGGCATCCTGCTCGGCCGCACGATGGGCCGCTCCGACTCGCTGACGAAGTCCTTCGCCGACGAGTCCGAGGAACTGGTCGACCTGGAGGTGCGGTCCAACATGGCCGGCCGGTGGCGCATGGCCGTCATCACGATCGTCATGGCCGCCCTGCCCGCCGTCATCTACTGGACCGCCGGCATGGCCCTCCAACTGGGCGGGCCCGAGGTCTCCATCGGCACGATCGTCGCCTTCGTCTCGCTCCAGCAGGGCCTGTTCCGCCCGGCCGTCAGCCTGCTGTCGACCGGTGTGCAGATCCAGACCTCGCTCGCCCTGTTCCAGCGCATCTTCGAGTACCTCGACCTGCCGGTCGACATCACCGAGCGCCCGGACCCCGTCCGCCTCGAACAGGTCAGGGGCGAGGTCCGCTTCGAGGACGTCTCCTTCGACTACGACAGCGAGGGCGGCCCCGTGCTCGACGCCGTCGACCTCACCGTCCCGGCCGGCGGCAGCCTCGCCGTCGTCGGCCCCACCGGCGCCGGCAAGTCCACGCTCGGCTACCTGGTGCCCCGGCTCTACGACGTCACCGGCGGCCGCGTCACCCTCGACGGGGTCGACGTCCGCGACCTCGACTTCGACACCCTGGCCCGCGCGATCGGTGTCGTCTCGCAGGAGACGTACCTCTTCCACGCCTCCGTCGCCGACAACCTGCGCTTCGCCAAGCCCGACGCCACCGACGAGGAGCTGTACCAGGCGGCGAAGGCGGCGCAGATCCACGACCACATCGCGTCCCTGCCCGACGGCTACGACACCGTCGTCGGCGAGCGCGGCCACCGCTTCTCCGGCGGCGAGAAGCAGCGCCTGGCCATCGCCCGCACGATCCTGCGCGACCCGCCGGTCCTCATCCTCGACGAGGCCACCAGCGCGCTGGACACCCGCACCGAGGCCGCGGTCCAGGACGCCATCGACGCGCTGTCGGCGAACCGCACCACGATCACCATCGCCCACCGGCTCTCCACCGTGCGCGGCGCCGACCAGATCGTGGTCCTCGACGCGGGGCGGGCGGTCGAACGCGGCACGCACGAGGAACTGCTGGAGCGGGACGGCCGGTACGCGGCGCTCGTACGCCGGGACGCGCAACTGGAACCGACAAGATGAAAATATGCCGGGTTTATGACGATATGCGGGTTACCGTGCCCGCATGCAGAACAACACTCCGCCACGGAGCACGATTCGACTGACGCGCCGCGGCCGTATCGCCCTCGTCGCGACCGGAGCCGTCGTGGTCGGCACCGCCGTGGCGGTGCCGCTGCTGACGCTGGCGCCCGAGGAGGACAGCCGGCCCACGACCCTGGTGATCCCCGAGGGCTGGCGCGCGAGCCAGGTCTACGCCGCCGTCGACAAGGCCCTCGCCCTGCCCGCCGGCAGCACGAAGAAGGCCCTCGCGAAGGCCATGCTGAAACTGCCGAACGACGCCGAGGGCAACCCCGAGGGCTACCTCTTCCCGGCGACCTATCCGCTCCAGGAGAAGGCCACGCCGGAGAAGCTCCTGGCCCTGATGGTCGACACCGCGAACGAGAAGTTCAACGGCGCCCCCATCGCCGCGGGGGCGCAGCGCAACGCCATGAACGTCTACCAGGCGGTCACCATCGCGAGCATCGTCCAGGCGGAGGCGGACACCCCCGCCGACATGGGCAGGGTGGCCCGGGTGATCTTCAACCGCCTGGAGCGCGGCATGCCGCTGCAGATGGACTCCACCCTCAACTACGCCCTGAACCGCGCCACGCTCCGCACCACGGCGAGCGACACGCGCATCGACAGCCCCTACAACTCGTACCAGCGCATGGGACTCCCGCCCACGCCCATCGACAACCCCGGCGAGGAGGCGATGCGCGCCGCCGTCAACCCGCCCCCGGGCGACTGGCTGTACTTCGTCACCGTCAAGCCGGGCGACACCCGCTTCACCGCGGACTACCGCGAACACACCCGCAACGTGGCGGAGTTCAACGCCCATCGGAAGAGCACGGCCGAGCGCTCCTGAGGGGCGCGGGCGGTGCTCTACGCCGCGGCCGGTTCCCGGTCCAGCAACCGCCTGATGTCACGGACGGCCGCCCGGCCCGCACGGTTCGCCCCGATCGTGCTGGCCGAGGGGCCGTAGCCGACGAGGTGGACGCGGGGATCGGCGGCCGCGTGCGTGCCCTCCAGGCGGATGCCGCCGCCCGGCCCGCGCAGCCGCAGCGGAGCCAGGTGGTCGATGGCGGCCCGGAACCCGGTGGCCCACAGGATGACGTCGGCGTCGACGTGCCGGCCGTCGTGCCATGCGACCCCGTCCGGGGTGATCCGGTCGAACATCGGCTGCCGGTCCAGCACGCCGTCCTCGATGCCCTGCCGGATCGCGTCGTTCAGCGGCAGCCCCGTCACCGAGACCACGCTGCGGGGCGGCAGTCCCTGCCGCACCCGCTCCTCGACGAGCGCGACGGCCGCCCGGCCCGCGTCCTCGTCGAACGGGCCTTCCCGGAAGACGGGCGGACGCCGTGTCACCCATGTGGTGGCCGCGGCGTACGGGGCGATCTCCAGCAGGTGCTGGGTGCCCGAGGCGCCGCCGCCCACCACCACGACCCGCTGCCCGGCGAACTCCTCGGGCCCGGGGTACTGCGCGGTGTGCAACTGCCGCCCCCGGAACGTCTCCTGGCCCGGATAGCGCGGCCAGAACGGCCGGTCCCAGGTGCCGGTCGCGTTGATCAGCGCCCGCGTCGACCACACCCCGTCCGAGGTCTCCACCAGCAGCCGCCCGCCGGTCCCCTCGCGCACGGCCCGGACGTCGACGGGCCGCCGCACCCGCAGGCCGAAGGTCCGCTCGTACCGGTCGAAGTACCCGCCGATCACCTCGGCGGACGGCCGCGCCGGGTCCGCGTCCGTCAGCTCCATCCCCGGCAGCGCGTGCATCCCGTGCACCTTGCCGTAGGTCAGCGACGGCCAGCGGAACTGCCACGCGCCGCCCGGACCGGGGGAGTGGTCCAGCACGACGAAGTCGCGGTCCGGCTCGAAACCGGATCGCCGCAGGTGATAGGCGCTGACCAGACCGGCCTGACCAGCGCCTATGACGACTACCTCGACCTCGCGTGTGTTGTTCACACTTCTACCAACCGCGCGACGGTCGTGGATCTTCCCGCTCTACGAACCCTCCGAAGGCCGTGCCGCAGAGGTCGACGGCGGCAGGTCGCCGTTGAACCGGGTGTCGGTGAACTCGGCGAAGTCGACCTTGCGGGGGATGAGCTTCAGCGCCGTGAACGTGTCGGCGATCTCCTGCTCGGAGGCGATCAGCGGCTTGTCGACGGCGACCGCTATCCGGGTCGTGTAGGTGCGCTTGACCGCCGCCAGCGCCACGTCCTCGGGGAGCCCGGTGTCCTTCGCCCAGACCTCGGCCCACTCCTCCTCGTGGTCGTACACCCAGGTGTAGGCGCGCCGCAGCCGCTCCAGGTAGTCCTTGACGGCCGCGGCCTTCTTGGCGTCCTTCAGCGCGGCCGGGGCGGCGACCTGGAAGGTGAGCCCGTTGGTCACGCCGTCGCCGTCGGTCAGGACGCGGCCCTGCCCGGCCTTGAGCACCTGCGAGGTGTACGGGTCCCACACCGCCCACGCGTCGACCTTGCCGGAGGTGAACGCCGCCAGCGCATCGGCCGGCTGGAGGTACTTGACCTTGACGTCGCTCAGGCTCAGCCCGGCCTTCTTCAGGGACGCGACCAGCTGGAAGTGCGCGGAGGAGCCCTGCGCGACGGCGACCGACCTGCCCCTGAGCTGCCCGGGGCTCTTCAGGGTCGAGTCGTTCGGGACGAGGATGGTGTCGCCCTTGGACGTGCCGTGCCAGGCGGCCACGACCTTGATCTTCGAACCCGCCCCGGCCGCGAAGACCGGCGGGGTGTTGCCGACGCCTCCGATGTCGACGGCGCCGGCGTTGACGGCCTCCAGCAGGGGCGGCCCCGAGGTGAACGTCGACCACTTGATCTTGTAGTCCAGGTTCTTCAGTTCCCCGGCGGCCCGCAGGATGGCCTCCGAACCGCCCTTCTGGTCACCGACCTCGATCGTCACCGGGCCTTGGCCGTCGGTGCCGCCGTCCGGCGTACTGGCGGCCGAGTTCCCGCCGCAGGCGGTGAGCAGCAGGGCGAGGGGGAGGAGCAGGGCGGCGGGGACGAGGCGTCGTCGCATGGCGGTTCCGTTCGTGTGGGTCGTGAGTTCGAGGGTCGTCAGGGGGGAGGTCAGGCGGCTTCGGCGGCCGTGGCCTCGACGCCCAGGCGTTCGAGGAGTCCGGCGCGCAGGGCGGCGAAGCTCGGGTCGGTGATGTCGCGGGGGCGGTCCAGGTCGACGCGCTGCTCGTGGGCGATGACACCGCCGTCCATCACCAGGACGCGGTCGGCGAGCAGCACGGCCTCCTCCACGTCATGGGTGACGAGGAGCACCGCGCAGCCCCGGCGCTGCCACAGCTCGCCCACGAGCCGCTGGGCCTTGATGCGGGTGAGCGCGTCGAGCGCGCCGAACGGCTCGTCGAGCAGCAGCAGATCGGGCTCGCGCACCAGCGCGCGGGCCAGCGAGGCGCGCTGGGCCTCGCCGCCGGAGAGGGTCTTGGGCCAGGCGTCCGAGCGGTGGCCGAGGCCGACCTCGTCCAGGGCCCGCTCGGCGACGCCGCGATCGGGCTTGCCGGGCAGGCCCAGCAGGACGTTGCGCCACACCTTCTTCCACGGCATCAGCCGCGGGGCCTGGAAGGCGACGGCCTTGCGGCGCGGCACCAGCACGGTGCCCTCGATGTCGCGGTCGAGACCGGCGAGGATCCGCAGCAGCGTCGACTTGCCGCAGCCGCTGCGGCCGAGCAGGGCCACGAACTCGCCCGGCCGTACGTCCAGTCGCAGGTCGTCGATGACGGCCCGGCCGTCGAAGGAGCGGGTCAGCCCCTGGACATGGACCGCCTGGGGGGTCACCGGCCGGTGAACGTCGGTCGCCATTGCAGCAGCACCTTTTCGAGAGAGCGGACGATGAAGTCGGCGAGCAGGCCGAGGAAGGCGTAGACGACCAGGCAGACCACGATCACGTCGGTCCGCAGGAAGTCCCGGGCCTGCACCATGAGGAACCCGATGCCGGAGTCGGCGTTGACCTGCTCGGCGAAGACCAGCGCGAGCCAGGCGATGCCGAGCGAGTAGCGCAGGCCGGTCATCGCGCCGGGCAGGGCACCCGGCAGCACGACGTGCCGCACGAGCCCCCACCGCGACAACCCGAGGGACTCCCCGGCCTCGATCAACTGGGCGTCCACGCCCCGGATCCCGGCGTAGACGTTGAGGTAGAGCGGGAAGGTCACGCCGAGCGTGATGATGGCGACCTTGGGGGCCTCGCCGATGCCGAACCAGATGATGAACAGGGGGATGAGACCCACGAACGGCACGGTCCGCAGCATCTGCACGGGCGCGTCGACGAGGTCCTCGCCGATCCGGAACAGCCCGGAGACCAGGGCGAGTCCCGTCCCCACGACGAGGCCCAGCAGCAGTCCGGCGGCGACCCGCTGCAATGAGGTGCCCATGGCCGCGGGCAGCGAGCCGTCGGCCACCATGTCCCCGGCGACCCGGGCGATCCGGCCGGGCGAGGCCAGCACGTCCGGGGGCAACGCCCCGGTGCTGCTGAGGAGTTGCCACAGTGCCAGCAGCAGGACCGGGCCGGTGGTACGGCGCAGCCAGCGGGGGACGCGGGCGCGGCGGGAGGAGGCGGGCACCAGGGGCTGGAGGTCGAGATCCGCGCCCGACACGGGCGACATGTCGGGTGGGGAGGAAGTGGGCGGCGCATGACTGATGCTCATGGGGGCTCCACGGGAGAAGAGCGAGGGCCGGGGTGAGGGCACACCTCCACGCCTCGCCGGCGCCGCGCCGAGGGCCGGATCAGGACCGATCAGCGGGCAGGCGCGACGGGGGCGAGGAAGAGAAGGCGAAAGAGGTGAAGCGGGGGAAGGGCGTCAGCGGCCGCGGCGACACGCGGCGGAGGCCACCCGCAGCAGGTCGATGTGACCGCGCGTGGTGAGCAGGGCTGAACGCAACATGCGCCCGAACCTAGCCAGCCGGCATGCACACGGTCAACGGGCGTCTCGGCCAGTGGACTCGGTGTCCGTACACGGTCCGGCGCATCCCCGTCGAACCCGGCGGGTGCGTCAGGATGGAGGGCATGTCAGATGCCTTCACCACCCGAGTCCTGAACGTCACCACCGGTTCCACGGAGAGGGTCGTCGACATCACCGGCGACTGCGAGTCCTTCCTGCGCGAGGCGGCCGCCGGCCGCGACGGCCTGCTCAACGTCTTCGTGCCGCACGCGACGGCCGGGATCGCCGTGCTGGAGACCGGCGCCGGCAGCGACGACGACCTGCTGGCCGCGCTGCACACGCTGCTGCCCGCCGACGACCGCTGGCAGCACCGGCACGGCAGCCCCGGCCACGGCCGCGACCACGTCCTGCCGGCCCTGGTGCCGCCCCACGCGACCCTGCCGGTGCTGGGCGGCCGCCTGGAGCTCGGGACGTGGCAGTCGGTGTGCCTGGTGGACACCAACAGGGACAACCCGGATCGCAAGGTGCGGCTGAGTTTCCTGGGGTGAGCGCGGTCCGCCCGGTCCGGCCCGCCCGGCCGCCGGTCCCCGGGCGCTCCGGCACACCGTGACGCGTGCCCGTAATGCCCGTATCCTCATCAATGCAAGATTTTCCTCCGACAAGCAGGAATTCTTCCGAGCACCGGATGGTCGCGGGGACAAGTGAGGCGGAGCGTGGTTCGGTCCGGCGAGGAACCCCAGCCGGCGGGTCGTGCGACTGAGGGCACGGGGCCCGCCCGTCTTCGCGCGCGGTTCCTCCAGGGCGAGCCGGTCGAGGAGGGCGTGCGGGCGTCCATCCTGAACTCGTGGCGGCGCTGCCGGTCCCTGGGGCTGTCGCCGGACGGGGCCGACCTGCCCTACCGGGACGACTTCGACCCGGGCGGCCGCATCGTCCGCGCGGCCGTGCCCGTGCTGGACCGGCTGCAGGCCACGTTCTCCGGCAGCCAGGTCAACATCTCGGTCGCCGACGCGAACGGAACGGTGCTGCTGCGCCGCTTCGGGGACCCGTCGATGGCCCGGCGCCTCCCGGCGATCCAGGTCGTCCCCGGTTTCGTCTTCGCGGAGCAGGTCGCGGGCACCAACGGCATCGGCCTGGCCCTCGCCGAGCGGCAGCTCATCCGCGTCTACGGCGCCGAGCACTTCGCGGAGCGCTCCCAGCAGAACGCCTGCGTCGCGCTGCCCGTCCGGGACCCGCTCAGCGGGCGCATCGAGGGCGTCCTGTGCTTCGGCTACCCGCGCGGCTTCGAGCAGCCCGGGCTGGGCGCCACCATCCGCAGGGCGGCCGAGGTCATCGAGCGACGGCTGCTCGGGCAGAGCTCCGCGCACGAGCGCGCCCTGCTGCGGGCGTACGCGGCCGGCGGTGCGGAAGCCGCCGGGCTGCGCCGCGGCGTCGCGAGGGAGGCGACGGCGGACGCGTTCCACCCGCGTGACCGGGCGATCCTGCTGGAGAAGGCCGCCGAGCTGATCTCCCGCGCGCAGCGGGCCGCCGTCGACGTGACCCTGCCCGACGGCCGGCGGGTGACGCTCGTGAGCCGTCCGATGACGAGCGCCTCCGGGGTGCGGGGCTTCGCCGTGGAGGCCCTGCTGCCCGGCGCCCCGGCGGGAGCGCCCCTCGTCCTGCCCCATCAGACGGACACTGTGCCGGACCTGGCCGCCCTCTCGGCGGCCCCGCTGCCCGCACGGCCGTCGCTCACCCTGCCACCCGGGCACCTGGCCCCCGAACCCGGCGTGGCGATCGCGGCCGACGGCGTGCGGGGGCCGGCCGAGCGGGGCGACAGCCCCAGGGCCGACAGGGACCGGGGTACCGCCGGGCCGGCGGAGTCCGGGACAGCCGCCCCGGGCCGGGGCACCGCCGAGCCGGGTGCGGCCGTCTTCCCGGACGGACCGGGCGGGGGGATCGCCGAGCCGGACGAGACCGTCACCCCCGACGGCGCGGGAGCCGTCGAGCCGGACGAGGCCGTCACCCCCGACGGTGCGGGAGCCGTCGAGCCGGACGAGGCCGTCACCCCCGACGGCGCGGGAGCCGTCGAGCCGGACGAGGCCGTCACCCCCGACGGCGCGGGAACCGTCGAGCCGGACGAGACCGTCGCCCCCGACGGCGGCGGGGACCCCGCCCGGCCGCAGCAGACCGTCACCCCCGGGGGCGACCGGGGCGCCGCCCGGCCGGGCGGGATCCCCACCCCCGACGGAGGCCGGGACGTGGGGGAGGAGCGTGCCGGCTCGCCGTTCCCGGCCAGGGGGCTGCTGATGGTGGGGGAGCCGCACGTCGGGGCCTACGCCCTGGCCGCGCGCCGGCGCCTGGAGCTGCTGTCCGAGGCCAGCGCCCGCATCGGCACCACCCTGGACGTCCGCCGCACCGCCGAGGAACTGGCCGAGACGGCCGTCCCGCGCCTCGCCGACTTCGTCACCATCGACCTGCCCGACGCCGTCCTGCGCGGCGAGGAATCCGCCGACCCCCTCGCCGACCTGCGCCGCACGGTCGTCCACGGCATTCGCGAGGGCCTGCCCTTCACCCCGGCCGGCAAGCGCATGGACTTCGGCCCGACCGCGCCGCAGCTGCGCTGCCTGACCAGCGGCGAGGCGGTGCTGGAGCCGGACCTGGAGGCCGCCGCCGGCTGGCTCGCCCAGGACCCCGAGCACACCGCGCGCCTGCTGTCCCACGTCCACTCCCTCATCGCCGTGCCCCTGCTCGCCCGCGGTGTCGTCCTGGGCATCGCCAGCTTCTACCGCGCCGGGGGCTCCTTCGGGGACGACGACCGCTCGCTGGCCCAGGAGCTCGCCACCCGCGCCGCCCTGTCCATCGACAACGCCCGGCGCTACACCCACGAACGCACCATGGTCTTGGCCCTCCAGCGCCGCCTGCTCCCGCACGGCCTGCCCGACCAGGACGCCGTCGAGGTCGCCCACCGGTACCTGCCCGCCGAATCGGACGTGGGCGGCGACTGGTACGACGTCATCCCCCTGTCCGGCGCCCGGGTCGGGCTCCTCGTCGGCGACGTCGTCGGCCACGGCATGCTCTCCGCGGCCACCATGGGCCGCCTGCGCACCGCCGCACGCAGCTTCGCCGAGCTGGACTTCCCCCCGGACGAGGTCCTCACCCACCTGGACAACCTCGTCGGACGCCTGGACCGGGAGGACCCCGACGGCAAGGGCGCCGGCGTCATCGGCGCGACCTGCCTGTACGCCGTCTACGACCCGGCCGCGCAGCAGTGCCTGATGGCCCGGGCCGGGCACCCGCCGCCCGCGCTCGTCCACCCGGACGGCACCGTGACCTACCCCGACCTGCCGGCCGGGCCCCCGCTCGGCCTCGGGGGACTGCCCTTCGACACCGTGGAGGTCGACCTCCCCGAGGGCAGCCAGCTGGTCCTCTACACCGACGGCCTCATCGAGGACCGGCACCGCGACGTCGACGTCGTCCTGGAGCAGCTGCGCGCGGCCCTGGCCCATCCCGAGCGCGCCCCGGAGGAGACCTGCCAGGCGGTCCTGGACACCGTGGCGCCCGCCCACCCGCACGACGACATCGCCCTGCTCGTCGCCCGCGTCCACGCCCTCGACCCCGAGCGGATCGCCACCTGGGAGCTGTCCGCCGACCCGGCGCTCGTCGGCGAGGTCCGGGCCTCCGCCATGCGGCGCCTGGCCGACTGGGGGCTCGACGAGACCGCGTTCGCCGCGGAGCTGATCCTCAGCGAGCTGATCACCAACGCCATGCGGCACGGGGCCGGCCCCATCCGGGTGCGGCTGCTGTACGGCCGCACCCTGATCTGCGAGGTCTCCGACGCCAGCAACACCGCCCCCCACCTGCGCCGGGCGGCCAGCACCGACGAGGGCGGCCGTGGCCTGTTCCTGGTCGCGCAGCTCTCGCAGAGCTGGGGCACGCGCTACCTCCCCGAGGGCAAGGTCATCTGGGCCGAGTGCGGGCTCGACGCGGCCTGACATCCGGCCGCCGCAGCGCGGGCACACCGCACCTGAAAGATGCCCGAAATGCTGTAATTTGTTCGGGTGCGCGACGCTCCCGACACCCCAGCGAAGGCGGCCTCGCCCTTCGGCCCGGAGCCCCTGGTCCGTGTCCGGGGGCTGGGCAAGCGGTTCGGCGGCACCGTCGCGCTGACCGGGGTCGATCTCGACGTCCACGCCGGCAGCGTCCTCGCCCTCCTCGGGCCCAACGGCGCCGGGAAGTCCACACTCATCAAGATCCTCGCCGGCGTCCACCAGGCCGACGCGGGCCAGATCACGGTCGCCGGGCACCCCCTGGGCAGCCCCGCCACCTCCCGGAGCATGTCCTTCATCCACCAGGACCTCGGCCTCGTGGACTGGATGACGGTCGCCGAGAACATCGCCCTCACCACCGGGTACGCGCGCCGGTCCGGGCTGATCTCCTGGCGGCGCACCCGTGAGGACTGCGTCGGCGCCCTGCGGATCGTCGCAGGGCACCTCGACCCCGACGCGCCGGTCTCCGCGCTCGCCCCCGCCGACCGCTCCCTGGTCGCGATCGCCCGGGCCCTGGCGGCACGCGCACGGCTCATCGTCCTCGACGAGCCGACCGCCCGCCTGCCCGCCGCGGACAGCGCCCGGCTCTTCCGCGTCCTGCACGACCTGCGCGCCCGCGGCCACGCCGTCCTCTACGTCAGCCACCGCCTCGACGAGGTGTACCAGGTCGCCGACACCTTCGCCGTCCTGCGCGACGGCCGGCTCGTCAGCCACGGCCGGCTCGCCGGCCACAGCCCCGCCCGCCTGGTCCGCGACATCGTCGGAGAGGAGGAGGAACCGGCCGCCCACCGCCCCGCCGGAGTCCCGGCCCGCGCACCGGCCGTCCTGACCCTCGACGGCGTCCGCACCGCCCGGACCGGACCGGTCGGCCTGGAACTCGCCGCCGGGGAGGTCCTCGGCCTGGTCGGCCTCTCGGACGCCGGGCACACCGACCTCGGCCGCGCCCTGGCCGGCGCCGGCCCCCTCCTGGGCGGACGGGCCCAGCTCCACGGACGGCCGTACCACCCCCGCACGGTCGCGGAGGCCGTCGCCCGCGGCGTCGGCTTCGTGCCCGGCGACCGGCTGCGGGAGGGCTGCCTCGCCGAGCTGACCGTGCGGGAGAACCTCCTCGCCAACCCCCGCGCGGGGGGCGGACCCGCGCCCCGCTGGATCGGCCCGCGCCGCGAACGCGCCCGGGCCGCCGCCCTGATCGACCGCTTCTCGGTGCGCCCCCGCGACACCGAGGCCCCCGTCGCCACGCTCTCCGGCGGGAACCAGCAGAAGGTCATGATCGGCCGCTGGCTCCGGGCGGACCTGCGGCTGCTGATCCTGGAGGAGCCGACCGCGGGCGTGGACGTCGGCGCCAAGGCCGCGATCCACCGCCTGCTCCGGGAGGCGCTGGAGGCGGGCCTCGCGGTCCTGCTGCTGTCCACCGACTTCGAGGAGGTCGTGAGCGTGTGCCGGCGCACCCTGGTCTTCGTGCGCGGGGCCGTGACGGCCGAGCTGAGCGGCCCCGCCCTCACCGTCGCCGGACTCACCCGGGCGGCCTCGGCCCTGCCCCCGTCCACCGCCCCGCGTCCATGACGCCGCCGCCCCGGCCGCGAAGCCGCCCCGGCCGTCCGCGCCGCCCGGGCGGGCACCACATCGGCGCCTACGGCCTGCTCGTCCTCACCGCCCTGCTCTGGCTGGTCTTCTCCCTCGCCCTGCCGGACACCTTCCCCACCCTGGACACCGTCGACTCCATCCTGTCCAACCAGTCGATCCCGGCCGTACTGGCGCTCGCCGCCATGGTCCCCATCGTCACCGGCGCGTTCGACCTGTCGATCGGCTACGGCCTCGGCCTCGCCCACGTGATGGTGATGCAGCTCGTGGTGCACGAGGGCTGGCCCTGGCCGCTCGCCTGCCTCACCGTGATCGCCGGAGGACTGGTGGCGGGTGTCCTCAACGGCGTCATCGTCGAGTTCGGCCGGATCGACTCCTTCATCGCGACCCTCGGGACCGGCAGCATGATGTACGCCGTGACCGGCTGGATCACCGACGGCGGCCGGATCGTCCCCGGCCCGCGAGGACTCCCGCCCGCCTTCACCGACCTCTACGACTCCACGTTCCTCGGCCTGCCGGTCCCCGCCTTCTACGTACTGGCCCTCGCGGCGGTCCTCTGGCTGGTGCTGGAGCGGCTGCCGCTCGGCCGGTACCTCTACGTCGTCGGCTCCAACCCCCGCGCGGCCGACCTCGTCGGCATCCCGACCCGCACCTGCACCGTCTACGCGTTCGCCGCCTCCGGGCTGATCGTCGGCTTCGCCGGGGTGCTGCTCGCCGCGCAGCAGCAGATCGGCAACCCGAGCGTCGGACTCGACTACCTGCTGCCCGCCTTCGTCGGCGCCCTCCTCGGCGCCACGGCGATCAGACCCGGCCGGCCCAACGCCCTCGGCACCGTCGTCGCCGTCGTCGTCCTCGCCGTCGGCCTCACCGGCATCGCCCAACTGGGCGCCGACTTCTGGACGGTCCCGCTGTTCCACGGCGGCACCCTGCTCATCGCCGTCGGCCTGGCCGGATACGCCGCCCGCCGCAGGCTGCGCGGCGGTGCCGCGGCCCGCGACGCCCCGGCCGCACCACCCCCGCCGCCGTCCGCCACGGCGGCGGAGGGCGGCCCGGCCGGCCCACCCCCCTGATCCCTCGCCACGCCCCGCCGCGTCGATCCCCCCACAGGAGCTCCCGTGCACCGCACCCGCAAGGCCGCCCCCGGAGTCCGCGCCGCGCGGCTCGCCTGCTGCGCCCTGCTGGCGGCGGCCACCGCCCTCCTCGGCTGCGAACGCGGCTCGTCGGACGGCCCGGACGAGACGGCGACCGGCCGGAACGGCTGCCCCGACGTGCACGCCCGGGCCCAGGACGCCGTCGCGCGGGCGGAGCGGGCGGACATCCCCTGGGGCGGACCCACCGGCGGCCCGGAGGCGGTGTCCGGCAAGACCATCGTCTACGTGGCCCAGACCATGACCAACCCCGGTGTCGCGGGCGCCGCGAGGGGCGTGCGGGAGGCCGCGCGGGCCATCGGCTGGAACGTCCGGGTGATCGACGGCGGGGGCACCCCGGCCGGCATCCAGGCCGCGATGAGCGAGGCCGTGGCCCTGAAGCCCTCGGGCATCGTCATCGGCGGCTTCGACCCCGACTCGACGGCGCAACAGGCCGCGCGGGCCAACGCGCAGCGCATCCCGCTCATCGGCTGGCACGCCGTCCCCGAGCCCGGCCCCAGCCGGCAGCCCGACCTCTTCACCAACGTCACCACCCGCGTCGAGGACGTCGCCCGCATCAGCGCGCAGTGGGTCATCTCCGACTCGGACGGCCGCGCCGGGGTGGTGCTCATCACCGACGCCTCGATCCCCTTCGCCAAGAACAAGTCCGACCTCATCGAGCAGGAACTGACGAGCTGTCAGGGAGTGCGGCTGCTCTCGGTGGAGAACATCCCGATCCCGGACGCGAGCAGCCGCACCCCGCGCGAGATCTCCTCCCTGCTCTCCCGGTTCCGGGACCGGTGGACCCACTCAGTCGCCATCAACGACCTGTACTTCGCCGACGCCGCTCCCGCCTTCCGCGCGGCGGGCGAGAAGGGCTCGGGCCCGCCCTTCAACATCGGCGCCGGCGACGGCGACCCGTCCGCGTTCCAGCGCATCAACAGCGGGCAGTACCAGGCCGCCACCGTGCCCGAGCCGCTCTCCCTCCAGGGCTGGCAGATCGTCGACGAGTTCAACCGCGCCTTCTCGGGCCGCCCCGCCAGCGGGTACGTGGCACCCGTGCACATCGCCACCGCCGACAACAGCGCCGGCGCCACGGCCTGGGACCCGGCGGGCTACCGGGAGGCCTACCGGAAGATCTGGGGGAAGTGACGGCCGGTCAACGTGCCGATCTCTTCACGGAACATGCACGGAACCTCGGGATCCCTTTAAGTTTCAAGCGCTACTGTCACCTTCAGTCGAGTGGCCGCCGGGGTCGATCCGAGCGGGGCCCGTCCGTGGCGGCACTCGCACCCCCCACCAGGCACAGGAGACTCGGTGTGTTCGACGGCGACGTAGTGGTGATCGGCGGCGGCTACGCCGGCGTCCGGCTGGCGAAGCGGCTGGACGGCACCGCCCGGGTCACCCTGGTGGACCGCAAGGAGGTCTTCTTCCACCGCATCGCCTCCCTGCGCGCCGGAGTACGGCCCGAGTGGACGCACACGCCCTTCATCCCGTACGACCGGCTGCTGCACCACGGCCGCGTGGTCGCCGGCAAGGCCGTCCGCATCGACACCGCCGAGCGGCAGGTCGCCCTCGCCACCGGCGAACGGCTGCCGTACGACGTGGTCGTGATCGCCACCGGCGCCGACTACCCCGAACCGGCCCGCTTCTCCGGCACCACCACCGAGGAAGCGGCCAAGTCCTTCGCCGAGCACCAGCGCAACATCGCCACCGCCGAGCACGTCCTCGTCGTCGGCGGCGGCCCCGGCGGCGTCGAACTCAGCGCCGAGATCCGCCTCGCCCGCCCCGACGCCCGGGTCACGCTCGCCCACGCCGGGACGGCCCTGCTCGACTCCACGGGCAGCGAGCGGCCGGGCCGCAGGGCACTCGCCTGGCTGGAGTCCCACGACGTGGAGGTCCGGCTCGACTCCTTCATGTCCCCCGGCAACGACTTCGGCACCTACCGCGACGCCCGCGGCACCGTCATCGAGGCCGACCTGTCCTTCTGGGCGACCGGCACCACCCCCAACACCCTCTGGCTCCGCCTGGCCGGACACGGCGACTGGCTCAACTCCGCCGGACACGTGAAGGTCGACCGCATGCTCCGGGTCGACGGCAAGCCCGACGTGTTCGCCGTCGGCGACGTCAACGACGCCACCGAACTCAAGATCACCCCCGCCGCCCTCGCCCAGGCGGACCTCGCCGCCCACAACATCCGCGCCTACCTGCAGAGTTCCGGCAGGCACCGCAAGGAGCCGCGCCTCTACCGCCCGATCCACCGCACCCCGCTCATCGTGCCGTTCGGCGCGACCGACGGGCTGACCATGCTGCCCGTGCCGGGCGGCGAGTCCGCGGTCCTCGGCAGCCGCACCACCACCCTGGCCAAGGCCAAGACCCTCATGACGCCCTACATGCGGCGTCAACTCGGCTACAGCGCCGCCTGATCCGCGACCGCGTCGCGCCGTCACCCACCCCCCTCGTTACCCACGGGTTCCGCCTGGGGTAGGGTCCCCACCGTTTCCGGCTACCGACTGATGGTGTGCCGGTACAGGGCGTGTCGGAGGGTGGCAAGACGATGGAATCCCAGTGGGGTGACGGCGGATCCGTGGACCTGGACGACACGCGGCTGGAGTCGCTCAGTCCCGAACCGCTGCTGACCCGCGACTACGAGACGCGGCCCGCGCTCGTGTACGAGCGGCTGCGGCAGCAGCACGGCCCGGTCGCGCCGGTCGACCTGCTGGGAGTGCCCGCCTGGCTCGTCCTCGGTTACCGCGAGGCGCTGCAGGTCCTCCAGGACGACGACGGCTGGCCCAAGGGACTGGAGAACTGGCGGGCCCGCTCGGAGGGCCGGGTGCCCGCCGACTGGCCGCTCGGACCGTCCCTGGAGGTCAACCACATCCTGATCCAGGGCGGCCCCGGCTACCGGCCGCTGCGCACCGCCTGGGACGTGGCCCTCAAGCCGTTCCAGGACCCGCGCCACCCCCAGGCCAAGCGCCTGAAGTCCGCCGTCGCCGCCTACGCCGACGAACTGATCACGCTGGTCGGCGAGGGCGGCAGGACCGGCGTGGCCGACCTGTCCGCGCAGTTCTCCCGGCCGCTGCCGCTGATGGTGGCCAGCCACCTGCTCGGCTTCCCCGGCTCGCAGGGCGACGACGCGCTGATGGACATGTGGCGCGTGCTCGACGCGGGCCCGGACGCCGAGGCCGCGCTGGAGCGCCTGCTGGCCACCCTGGCCGAACTCGCCGCCCTGAAGCTGGAGAAGCCCGGCGACGACTTCCCCTCCTACCTGCTGGCCGCGCACCCGGACCTGTCGCTCGACCACCTGGCCCGCGAGCTGTTCATGCTGCTCGGCATGACCTCCGACCACGTCGGCATCCTCATCTCCAACACCGTCGTGGAGGTCATCTCGGGCGAGGGCAGCGTACGCGCCAGCCTCTCCGCCGGCATGGTCCGGGAGAGCATGAACCGCGTCGTCATGCGCAAGCCGCCGCTGGTGAACTTCGTGCCGCGCTTCGCCGCCCGGGACACCCCGCTCGGCAACTACACGATCCACGCCGGAGACCCGGTGTGGGTCTCCTCCGCCGCCGCGCACGCCGACCCGCTCTTCGCCGACCACGTCGCCTCCGGCACCACCATCAGCACCCGGGCGCACCTGTCCTGGGGAGCCGGTCCGCGCCAGTGCCCGGCGCGGGAGCTCGCCTCCACGGTCGCGGCGGCCGGCGTGGGGCGCCTGTTCGAGCGGTTCGACCACCTCGACCTCGCCCTGCCCGCCGACCAACTGCCCTGGCGCTCCTCGCCGTTCATGCGCGGACTGCGCTCACTGCCCGTGCGGTACTCCCTCGCCTCGGCGCCGCCCCCGCGGCCGGTGACGGACGACCCCGCGCCGGAGGTGGCCCAGGAGGTCCTGCCGGACCCGTCGGCCCGGCAGCGGTCCTCGCTGTGGCGCTACCTGACGGGGCTGATCCGCGGCGGGCGCTGACCGCCGCGGCCGGTCGAAACCACCCGGGGCACCTCGTCGTTCCTCCCGGCCCCGGGGTGACGATCTCCCGCCGCACGCGTGACGAACGGAGGTGTTCCGCGGCGATCGACTCTGCCATCCTCGGTAGTGACCCCGGGTGAACGTTCCCCCCACGAAGTCCAGCCGGCTCCTCTCATCACAGGAGCCCATGGATCCGCCTTACGGGCACCGAGCCCCACCGGCAGAGACCCGGGAGACTCCCGTGGACATGCGCTACGAGGCGTTCTGCCTCATGGACCCGGACTTCTACGACACCCCGGCCCGCGCCAAAGGCCACAGCGACAGCTTCGAACAGGCCCGATGTCCGGCCCCCGACGGATGGGTACGGTCCGACCTGGAAAGCTGGGTGGTGCTCACCCCCGACGGCCTGGTGCTCCCGCCGCAGGGCTGGAAGATCCACGTGTCCGCCACCCCCGGCACGGCCCGGGACGTCCTGGCCACCGTGTGGGACTACTGCGTCCCCGCTCGTGTCGCCTTCAAGTTCCTGCCGAGCGAGGACCACCTCCTCCTCGCCAACGCGAAGTACGCCCCCCGCGGCTCCAGCGGCAAGTTCGTCACGATCTACCCGGCCGACGAGGCCCAGCTCGAAACGGTCCTCCACGAGCTGGGCCCCGTCCTGGCGGGCCGTCCGGGCCCCTACATCCTCAGCGACCTGCGCTGGGGGGACGGCCCGCTGTACGTCCGGTACGGAGGGTTCGCGGTCCGGACCTGCCTGTCGCCCGAGGGCGAGCTGGTGCCGGCGATCGAGGACCCCTCCGGCCGGCTCGTGCCCGACGTGCGCGGACCGGTGTTCCGCGTGCCCGACTGGGTGACCCTGCCCGCCTTCCTCGAACCGCACCTGGCCGAACGGAACCGGACGACCGTCGCCGACCTGCCCTACCGCATCGAGAGCGCCCTGCACTTCTCCAACGGCGGCGGCCTCTACACCGGCCACGACCTGCGGACCGGACAGCGGGTCGTACTCAAGGAGGCCCGCCCCCACGCCGGGCTCACCCTGGACGGCGCCGACGCCGTCACCCGGCAGCACCGCGAGCGGGACGCCCTCGAACGGCTGCGCGGACTGGACTGCGTGCCCGCCCTGCTCGACCACTTCGTCCTCGGGGAGCACCACTTCCTGGTCGAGGAGTTCGTCGAGGGACCGACCCTCAACAGCCTCTTCGTGGAACGCTGCCCCCTCGTCCTGCCGGAGACCACCGACATGGACACCGGCGGCTACACCGCCTGGGTCCTCGACATGCTGGACCAGGTCGAGCGCGCCGTCGACGCCGTGCACGCCAGGGGCCTGGTCGTGGGCGACCTCCACGCCGACAACATGCTGGTCCGCCCCGACGGCCGTCTCGTACTGATCGACTTCGAGGGCGTCGCGGAGATGACCGACCGGACGAGCCAGCGCCTCGCGGCCCCGGGCTTCGTGGTCCCGCGCGACCTGACCGGTCCCGACATCGACCGCTACGCACTGGCCTGCCTGCGCCTCTTCCTCTTCCTGCCGCTCACCAACCTGTTCCCGCTCGACGCGGGCAAGGCACGGCAGCTCGCCGAGGAAGCCGCCCGGACCTTCCCCGTCCCCCCGGGGTTCTTCGACGACGCCGTCCGCACCATCGCCGGGAACGGCACCGGCGTAGGCGCGGGCACCGGCACCCCGCGGCGGCTGGAACCGGACCGGCACAGCTGGCCGCGCACCCGCGCGTCCCTGGCCGACGCCATCCTGGCGGCCGCCACACCCGAGCGCGACGACCGGCTCTTCCCGGGCGACGTCGAGCAGTTCACCGTGCCGGGCGGGGGCCTGGGCCTGGCGCACGGCGCGGCAGGGGTGCTCTACGCGCTGGACACGGTCGGCGCCGGCCGCCGCCCGGACCACGAGGAGTGGCTCGTACGCCACGCCCTGCACCCCGAACCCGGGGCGCGCCTCGGCCTCTACGACGGCCTGCACGGCGTCGCCTACGCGCTCGGCCACCTCGGCCACCGCGAGGAGGCGACGAAGGTCCTCGACATGTGCCTGGGCGAGCAGTGGCAGCAACTGGGGCTCGACCTGCACGGCGGCCTGGCCGGGATCGGCCTGAACCTCCAGCACTTCGCCGCGGCCACCCAGGACCCCGCGTTCCGGGACGCCGCCTTCACGGTGGCGGCCCTCGTCGCCGACCGTCTGGGCGCGGCCGACGACACCCGGGACGACACCGCCGAGACCCCGACGGCCGGGCTGCTGCACGGCTCGACCGGACCGGCCCTGATGTTCCTGCGGCTGTACGAACACACCGGCGAGCCGGAACTCCTCGACCTGGCCGGCACGGCGCTCCGGCAGGACCTGCGCCGCTGCGTCCTGCGCGAAGGAGGGTCCATGGAGGTCGACGAGGGCTGGCGCACCCTGCCCTACCTGGGGACCGGCAGCGCCGGGATCGGCCTCGTGCTCGACGACTACCTGGCCCACCGCCAGGACGACACCTTCCGCGCGGCGTCCGCCGCGATCCGCACGGCGACCACGGGCCGGTTCTACATCCAGTCCGGGCTCTTCCAGGGCCTGGCGGGAATGATCCTCTGCCTCAGCCGGCCACACCCCCCGGGCACGGCCGCGCAACGCGACCCGGTCGTCGCCGGGCACATCCGCCGCCTGTCCCGCCACGCGCTCGCCTACCGGGGCCACCTGGCCTTCCCGGGCGAGCAGCTCATGCGGCTCTCCACCGACCTGGCCACCGGCAGCGCCGGAGTCCTGCTCGCCGTCGGCTCCGCGCTCCACACCAGCCCCGTACGGCTGCCGTTCCTCGCTCCCAGCGACCGGCGGAACGCGCCGCACGGCACAGTCCCCCCGTCCCGACGAGGTGAGGGAGGAGGTGAATCCTCATGACGCTCCTCGAGCTGCAGGCCATGGATCCCACCGTCGCCACCGGCGGAGGCAAGGGCCCCAAGGGCAGGCACAGCCAGCTCAGCATCACGCTCTGCGCGGGCGGCGCCAGCAACCTCAGCGCGCTGCTGTGCAGCGGCAAGTGACCGCCACGCGGGGGCGCCCAGTGCGTCCCCGCCCCACTGTTGTCCTCGATTCCGTCTCCCTCGATCCCACGGCACCGGACGGCCGGGAGGAACCATGATCCTGCGCGCGCCGGACCGCCTGCTGCTGGCGTCAGCCCGGCGGGGCGGCGTCTGGGTGGGCGTCACGGCGGTCACCTCGCTGCTGCTCACCGGTGCCACCCTCGCGCTGCCGCTCGTCATGGGCCGCACCCTGGACGCCGTCCTCGGCCACGGGGACGTGGCGCGGTGGCTCGCCCTGAGCGGTGCACTGGTCTTCGTCCTGGTGGCCGTCGACGCCGTGGACGATCTCGTCGGGCAGGCGGCCGAGGCCCGGTCGACCGCGTGGCTGCGGCACACCCTGCTGCGGCACGTGCTGGCCCTGGGCACCCGGGCCACCGACAGGTTCCCCCCGGGAGACCTGGTGAGCCGGCTGGTCGGCAACGCCGCCCGGACCGGGAACGCCGCGTCCGGCCTCGTGTGGATCGTCATGGCCGTCGTCCCCCCGCTCGGCGCGATCGTCGCCCTGGCCCTCATCGACCCCTGGCTGTGTCTCACCTTCCTCGCGGGCATGCCGGTCCTGGTCCTCCTCGTGCGGGCCTTCCTGCGTGACATCTCCGACGCCGGCGAGGGCTACTTCCGGGTGCAGGGCACCATCTCCGCGCGGCTCGTCGACGCCCTGGGCGGCATCCGCACGATCACCGCGGCGGGGACCCTCGACCGCGAGACCCGACGGGTCCTCGAGCCCCTTCCCGAACTCCACCGGCACGGACTGGGCATGTGGAGCGCCCTCGCACGGATCTCGGCACGCGGAGACCTGATCGTCCCGCTGCTGGTGGTCGCCGTCCTGGCGGTGGCCGGGCTGGGGCTCACCCAGGGGCGCATCACACCCGGGGAGGTGCTCGCGGCGAGCGAGTACGTGGTCATGGCCGCCGGCGTCGGCGGTGTGATGTCGTCGCTGAACCAGCTGGCCCAGGCCCGCTCGACGGCCGCGCGGGTCGCCGAGGTGATCGCCGAACCGCCCGTGGCGTACGGGCACGAGCGGCTCCCCGAGGGGCCCGGACGGCTCCAATTCCGAGGCGTGACCGTCCGGGGCGCGGACGGCCCCGTCCTGAGCGGCCTCGACCTGACGATCCCCGGCGGCGCCCTCGTCGCCGTCGTCGGCCGCTCCGGGTCCGGCAAGTCGCTGCTGGCCGCGCTGGCCGGGCGCCTCGTCGACCCGGACGAGGGCGAGGTCCTCCTCGACGGCGTGCCGCTGCGCCGCCTCGCCCGCGAGGAGCTCAGGCGGGCCGTGGCCTACGGCTTCGAACGCCCGGTGCTGCTCGGCGAGACCTTCGCCGACGCCATCGGATTCGGGCCGCGCACCCCGTCCCCCGGGGAACTGACCGCGCAGGCCAGGGCCGCCCGGGCCGACGCGTTCATCCGCCGCATGCCCGCCGGGTACGCGAGCCGCGTCGCCGACACCCCGATCTCCGGCGGGGAGGCGCAGCGGGTCGGGCTGGCCCGGGCGTTCGTCCAGGCCGGGCGGGTGATCGTCCTCGACGACGTCGCCGCCAGCCTCGACACCGTGACCGAGCACCACATCAGCCGGGTGCTCACCGGCGCGCTCGCCGACCGTACGCGTCTCATCGTGACCCACCGGACCGCCACGGCCGACCGGGCGCAGCTCGTGGTCTGGCTCGCCGGCGGCCGGGTCCGGGGGCAGGGGACGCATCGCGACCTGTGGGCGGACCCCGAGTACCGGGCCACGTTCCAGCCGTTCTCCGACACCGGGACCTCCGGCACCGGGACTCCGGTCCGCACGGCCGTGGGGGGTGCCCGGTGAGCCGGCGGTCCGTCCGTATCCTGCGCTCCTCGCTGAGCCGCCGGCGCCGGGAGTACGGGCGGCTCGTCGCCTGGTCGGTGGTGCAGGCCGTGCCCGCCTTCCTCTCCGGGTGGATCGTCGCCCGCGCCGTCGACCGCGGTTTCCTCGCCGACCGGCCGGCCACCGGCTTCCTCTGGCTGGGCGCGCTGGCCGTCGCCTACGTGGTGGGCGCCTGGGCGACCCGGCACGCCGTGCTCGGCCTCGCCGCGCTCATCGAACCCTTCCGCGACGAGCTGACCACCCTCGTGACCGAGGGCACCCTGAACCGGTCCGCCCGGCTGGGCGAACCGGCCGACACCGCCGGGGTGGCGCGGCTCACCGAGCACGTGGAACGGGCCCGGGACGCCTACGGCGCGATCGTGCTGTTCGTCCAGGGCTTCCTGGTCACCGCCGTCGGCGTGCTGCTGGGCCTGGCCGGCCTCGACGTCATGCTGGTCCTCCTCGTCCTGCCTCCGCTGCTGCTCGGGCTCGCCCTGTTCGCCGCGGCGCTGCGGGCGATGGCCGCGCGTCAGCGGGAGGTCATCCTGGCGGACGAGCGCATCGCCGAGACCACGGGCGCCCTGACCGGCGGGCTGCGGGACGTGGTGGCCTGCGGCGCCGAGGACCGGGTCGGGGCGGCGGCCGGCGCGCACGTCGACGACGCGGCACGCGCCACCCTGTCGCTGGCCCGCCTCACCGCCGTACGGACCGCGGCGCTGGGCATCAGCGGCTGGGTGCCCCTCCTGCTGATCCTGGTCGCGGCGCCCTGGCTCGTGCGCAACGGCGTGACGGCGGGCGCGATCCTCGGCGCGGTGACCTATGTGTCGCAGGCACTCCAGCCGGCCCTGCAGGGTTTCGTGCAGGGGCTCGGCAGCAGCGGACTGTGGCTCCTCGTCACGGTCGGCCGGATGGCCGAGGTCGCGGCGGACTCCCGGCCCGAACCGGCACAAGGTCACACGGCGTCCCGCCCCGGGGAGCCCGAAGCCGGACTGCCGGTGGCCCGAGCCGGAGTGCCGGTGGCCCGGGGCGGCGCCTGCCGTGTGGACGTGCGCGGTCTCACCTTCGCCTACGCCCCGTCCGCGGACCCGGTGATCCGCGACCTGAACCTTCTCCTGCGGCCCGGTGAGCACCTCGCCGTGGTCGGCCCGAGCGGCGCGGGGAAGTCCACCCTGGCGGCCCTGATCGCCGGGGTGCTCGAACCGCAGGCCGGGCAGGTATACCTCGATGACCTGCCCGTCCGTGCTCTGGTCGGCCGCGGCGAGGGTCTGGCCCGGCACCGCGTCCTGATCCCCCAGGAGGCGTACGTCTTCGCCGGCACGCTGGCGGAGAACCTCGCCTACCTGGTCCCCGGAGCGCCCCGGGCCGACCTGGAGTCCGCGGTGCGCGCCGTCGGCGCCGCGCCCCTCGTCGAGCGCCTCGGCGGCTACGACGCACAGCTGGACCCGAGGCGCCTCTCGGCCGGTGAGCGGCAGCTCGTCGCGCTGGCCCGCGCCCTGCTCCCGGCGCCCCGGCTGACGCTGCTGGACGAGGCGACCTGCCACCTCGACCCGCTCGCCGAGGCCGTCGCCGAGGACGCCTTCGCCCGCGGCCCGGGCACCCTGATCGTCGTCGCCCACCGCATCAGCTCCGCGCTGCGGGCCGACCGCGTCCTGGTCATGGACGGCACACGGGTCGCCCTCGGCACCCACGAACAGCTGATGACCGAGTCGTCGCTCTACCGCGACCTGGTCGGCCACTGGGGCGCGGCCGGCGCGGGCCCCAGCGGCGCCTCACCGGAGGGCGGCGCTTCCCCGGGCAGCGGTACCGGGACGGCGCGGCCGACGGCCGGGGCGATGGCACGGGCCGGGATGGCCGCCGTGCTGCGAACGACCGCGGAGCGTATCTCGGGGCGCGCGCGAACGCCCCGGAGGGCACGCACGAAGCCCGGAAGGCCCGTAGGGGAGTCCGGAGGGCCCGTACGGAAGCCCGGAAGGCCCGTACGAGAGCCCTCACACCCAGCCCGACTCCCGGGCGATCCGGATCGCGTCGATCCGATTACGTCCCCCCGTCTTCCGCGTGATGGCGGTCAGGTGATTACGCACCGTCGCCACGGACAGTGACAGCCGCTCGGCGATCTCCCGCGTGGGCGTGCCGTCGGCGGCCAGCCGCAGCACCTCCACCTCGCGCGGCGTCAGCGGGTTCTCGCCCGCGTTCAGCGCCACCAGCGCGAACTCCGGGTCGATGAACCGCTGCCCCCTGACCAGCTTGCGGACACCGTGGACCAGGCGGTCCGCCGGGGCGTTGGTGCAGATGACGCCGGCGGCGTGCAGCCCGAGCAGCCGGCGCAACCGCTCGGGCGTCGTCGAGGCCATCAGCAGCAGCATCCGGCACTCCGGGAGCCGGGCCCGCAGCTCGCCGCGCGCGGCGAGTTCCTCGCCCTCCCTGGAGTCCACGTCGATCACGACCACGTCCGGACGGCACGACACGGCGCGGGCGAGAACCTCACCGTTGCCCTCGGCTTCGGCGACGACCTCGATGTCGTCCTCACGTGACAGGAGAGCGGCGAACGCTCCCCGCACCAGGCGGGTGTTCTCGACGAGAAGAACGCGGATCAATGTCGCTCCCACTCGGCTGTGCGGCCCCCGTACCCGCTCCGACGTGCTCCGGCCCCTGCGCACCTCCTAGAACGGATTATCACCCCCCATGTCGGGAATTTCAGGCCGACGTTGATCGAGTGGTGAGGTCGCGGGCGCGGGCATACCGTCGAACGGTGGACACCGCAGGCAGCAGCCCGCAGCCGGCCTCACCACAGACGACCACCACCAGGGAACCCGGTGGTGGCGGAAGCGCGATGGCACTCTTCGTCCTCGCCTCGTGCCAGCTGATGGTGGTCCTCGACATCACCATCGTGAACATCGCGCTGCCGCACATCCAGAGCGCGCTGGACTTCTCCACCACGAGCCTGTCGTGGGTGGTGAGCGCCTACACCCTCACCTTCGGCGGCCTGCTGCTGCTCGGCGGCCGGGCCGGCGACATCCTGGGCAGGCGGCGCGTCTTCATCTTCGGCGTGCTGCTGTTCGTGCTGGCCTCCCTGCTCGGCGGGTTCGCCCAGAACTCCGGCCAACTCCTCGGCGCCCGCGCCCTGCAGGGCGTCGGCGGCGCCATCGCGTCCCCCACCGCCCTCGCCCTGATCAGCACGACCTTCCGCGAGGGGCCGGAACGCAACCGCGCCTTCGGGGTCTTCGCCGCGGTCTCGGCCGGCGGTGGCGCGATCGGCCTGCTCGCGGGCGGGATGCTGGTGGAGTGGCTGAACTGGCGGTGGGTGCTGTTCGTCAACGTGCCCATCGGCCTGCTCATCGTGCTCGCCACACCCAAGTGGATCAGGGAGTCCGAACGCCACCCCGGCCGCTTCGACCTCAGCGGCGCGCTCACTTCCACCGTGGGCATGGTGCTGCTCGTCTACGGGTTCATCAGGGCCGCGGACGACGGCTGGCGGGACGCGCTCACGCTGGCCTCGTTCGCCGGGGCGGTCGTGCTGCTCGCGGCGTTCATCCTGATCGAGCGGCGCTCCAGACAGCCCATCACGCCCCTGCACATGTTCGCCGACCGCAACCGCGCGGGCACCTACGGCATCATGCTGTGCCTGGCCGCCGCGATCTTCGGCATGTTCTTCTTCCTCACGCTCTTCGTGCAGAACGTGCTGGAGTTCAGCCCCATCGAAGCCGGCCTCGCCTTCCTGCCGGTCAGCGCGGTCATCGCGATCGGCGCCGGACTCGCCTCGCGGTTCCTGCCCGTCTACGGGCCGAAGCCGTTCATGGTGCTCGGCGCGATCCTGGCGGCGACCGGACTGGCCTGGCTCACCCTGACCGACGTGCACTCCACCTACGCGGGCAGCGTCCTCGGCCCGATGCTCGTCTTCAGCCTGGGCATGGGCATGGAGTTCGTGTCGCTGACCCTCATGGCGCTGTCCAACGTGCCCACCCCCGAGACCGGCGCGGCCTCCGGACTCCTCAACGCCACCCAGCAGGTCGGCGGTTCCCTCGGCCTGTCCATCCTGGTCACGATGTACGGCACGGCCAGCGCCAACGAGGCGGACGAACAGATCCCGGCCTTCCTCCAGCAGGCCACCCCGGCCGAACGCCTGCGGTTCGAACGCACGGAACAACTGCCCAAGCCCTGGTCCGACGAGATCCTCACCGCCGGCGTCTCGGCCTCCTTCATCATGGCGGCCATCTTCACCGCCGTCGCCGCCCTGATCGCCCTGATCGTCATCCAGGTCCGCCCCTCCGACCTGGAGCGCCTGAAGGGCGGGGCGGGCCCCGGCCCGATGTGAGGCCCGCCCCGGCCGTCCGGCCCCCGCCTACCCCCCGATCCTCGCCGCGATGACCGGAGCGAGCCGGTCGGCGATGACCCGGTGCCCCCGGTCGTTGGGGTGCACGGAGTCCGTCAGGTCGCCCGCCCCCAGCCAGCCGGTCGTGTCGACGAAGGAGACCCGGGCGTCACCCCCGGCGACGGCGGCCCGGACGGCGGCCTCGGTCTGCGGGACGTACCGCCCGCGGAACGTCTCCAGCGCGAAGATCCACGCCTGCGGGTAGGCGGCCCGGACCTTGCGCAGCAGACTGCTGTACGCCGACTGGAACTGCGTGGAACTCACCCCGTGGCCCACGTCGTTGGTGCCGAGGTTGATGACGACCGCGTCGGCCCGGTAGCGGGAGAAGTTCCAGTCGGGCGTCGCCGCGTTCGGGTTGAGCTTGGTGAACTGCCGCTCCAGCCCCACACAGCCGTCCGCCGCCGCCACCAGGCACGCGCCGCCCTGCGCGATCTGCGTGTGCTCGGCGCCCAGCCGCTCACCGATCAGCCAGCCGTACGCGGTACGGGCGTTCTGCGAGGTCGTGGTGCCCACGGTGATCGAGTCGCCGACGAACTCGATCAGCCGGGCCGGCGAGGGAGGGGCGAAGGTCGTCGCGCCGCTGTCGAGGACCAACCCCTGGAAGACGGCGTCGCCCTTGTAGGAACCCGCGACCACTTGGTAATTGACCTGGAGCGTGTGGTTGCCGGAGGCCAGGGGCGCCGGGGTCAGGTCCACCGTCCCCTTGACGTCGTCGTAGAACCTCACGGGCCCGTTGTCGATCCGCGCCCACAGGTCGATCGTGCCCCGCTGCTTCAGCTTGACCGTCCGTCCGGTGAAGCCGGCCCGGTAGTAGGCGCCGGCCCAGTACGGGGTGTAGGCGGTGGCGGAGCTGGTGGTGTCCCAGCGGCCGAAGAACTTGATGTTCGGGTCGCCGGGCTGCCCGGGAGCGGCGGCCCGCGCCGTGGCGCCGCTGCCCAGCCGGGCGGCGAGGACCGGGGCCAGACGCTCGGCGAACCTGGTGTGCCCCGCCTCGTTGGGATGCCCGTTGCCGTCCTCGTAGTGGGTGCCGTCGGTGAGCCAGCCGGTGGTGTCGACGTAGTGCACCCGGGCGTCACCGGCGCCGTTGCGGGCACTGACGGCGGCCCTGGTCTCGGTGACGTAGCGCTTCTTGAGCGTCTGCACCGCGAAGAGGTGCGCGGTGGGGTACTTGGCGCGCACGTCCCGCAGGAACGCGGTGTACGCCGACTGGAAGTCCGGGCCCGGGACGCCGTGCCCGATGTCGTTGGTGCCGAGGTTGACGACGACCGCGTCGGCCCGGTAGCGGGAGAAGTCCCAGTCCGTGCCGCCGGTGCTGCCCGCCTTGAAGAACTGCCCGCTCAGTCCGGTGCACCCCGACCGGGCGACCAGGCAGTACCCGGACCGGGCGATCCGCGTGTGCCGCATGCCCAGCCGCTCGCCGGTCTTCCAGGCGTACGAGTCCAGTGCCAGCCGGTCGGTGAGGGCACCCGCGGTGATGGAGTCGCCGACGAACTCCACCAGCCGGGACGGGGCGCTCGCCGCGACGGTCCGCGCGCCGGAGTCCAGGACCAGGCCCTGGAAGACGGTGTCGCCGGAGCGGTACGACAGACGCAGGGTGTGCGTGCCGGGGGAGAGCGGACGCGGGGTGAGGTTCACCGTGCCGCGCACGCCCGCGTGGAAGACGTCGGGGCCGCCGTCGATGCTCGCGTAGAAGTTGACCGCGTTCCTGGCCCTGACCTTCACGGTGGTGCCGGTGAAGCCGGTCTGGAGGTAGGCGCCGGTCCACTGGGGCACGGCCGTGGTCCCCGAGGAGACGTCCCAGCGTCCGACGTACGTGATGTTCGGGTCGGACACCGAGCCGTCCCCGGCCGCGGCGTGCGCGGGCGAGCCGCCCGTCCACGACAGCAGGCAGGCCAGGAGCACGGCCGTGAGGAGGGCGGGCAGGACGCGTCTGGGGGAGGGGTGGGGGGAGGTCTGCACGGGGTTCCCTTCACGTGGGGGGTGGCTGGGAGCGCTCCCATGAGCAGCCTCTCGAGAGAAGCAGTGAAACGGTTCAACGTCAAGTGATCTGACAGAGACGGGAGTTGACCGGGCGGCACCGCGGTGCGCGGACGGCTCGCGACGCCGCGTACGGCCGGGTGGCGGGTGCCCGGGGCGCTTCCGTCGGGTGAATCCGGGCCGCGTCGGCGCCCGGAACCCCGCTCGCGCGGAAACCTCACAGGGTGAACGGTGGTACGCGCGCTCCCCAGACCCCCGCCCCGCCGCGCGGAGGAGGACTGTCCCGGCGGCTCCGGCAAGCCCTGCGCGACGGACTCGGCGTCCGCCGCGCACTGCACCGGCACCGTCTGATGCGCCAGGGCTACGACCGCACCCGCACCTGGCGCATCCGCAAGAGCGGCGGGTACGTGACACTGCTGGCGCTGACGTTCCTCGGCGCGCTGCTCCTGCTGTTCCTGGCCGTCACGGCTCTCATCACCCTGCCGCAGGAGAAGAGCTTCAAATCCCCCGTCAGATGGGTCGAGACCCAGTGCCGCGCACCGGACGGGTTCAGCTGCACCGTCCTGCAGTCCCTCTTCATGCCGTTCCTCACCCTCGCCCTGGCCACCGTCACCTACCTGTTCTTCCGGTTCAGCCACGTGCGCCGGGCCTATCTGCGCAAGGCACGCCTGGAGCCCCACGAACTCGTGGAGACCGCCGGCGGCATCTTCGGCCGGGTCGTCGGCCGGGACCAGCTCTGCTCCGTGCTGATGGAGGACCTGCGCGACCGCCGCTTCCGCCGGACGCACGTCGTCGTCGGCGGCATCGGCACCGGCAAGACGGCGCTGGTCGTGCTGCTGACGCAGCGGCTCGCCGAGCGCGGGGCGGTGCCCGTGCCGCTGCGGCTGCGCGCCGCCGAGAAGGACCTGGACTTCCGCGAACTGGCCTTCGAACGCTTCTGCCGGGAGGTGCAGGGCCACATCCGCTCCGGCGCCGAGGCGGAGAAGGTGTGGCGGCGCCTGTGCCAGCAGGAACGGATCGTCGTCCTCGCGGACGGCCTGGACGAGGCGCTGACCGCCGAGGACCTGGCGGAGGAACGCGACACCATCATCCGGCTGGCCATCCGCCGCGCCAACGACGAAGGCCTGCCGCTGATCATCACCTCCCGGCCGCACGACTCGCTGCGCGGCATGGAGGCCTCCCTCACCGAGCTGGAACCGCTCAGCGAGGAGGCGGCCCTCACCTACATCTCGTCCGGCGGCGCCGGGGAGGACCGGCAGCGACTCGACTGGATCGTCGAGCGGGCCGGCATCGCGGAGGCCCCCACCTACCTGGAGATCGCCGCCGAACTGCACGAGCAGGGACTTCTGGAGCGCGCCCTGTCCGGCCCCGCGGAGGAGGAGGCCGTCGAGACGCGGGGCGGTGACCGGGCGTCCCTGCGGTTCCACCTGTTCGAGACCTGGCTCGGCGCCCTCATCAGCGGCCGCTTCCAGCCCCACCTGCCGCTCTCCACCGAGGACCGCCGCTCGACCGTCCACTACCTGTCCGCGCTGGCCTGCGTGGGACTCGCCCTCGACACCTCCGAGGTGCGGTTCGCGGACGTCGTCGACGAGCAGGACCCGGCCCGCTCCCGCTTCCCCGAGATCGTCCGGGAACTGGCCCGCCGGGTCGGCGACAGCGGCATCGACCTCAGGCTCGCCGCCCACTGGGGCGCCCGGATGGAACTGGTCGAACTCGGCGGGGACCGCGTCCGCTTCCAGCACAGCGTGATCCAGGCCCAACTGGGGGCCCGCTTCCTCAACGCGGTGATCCACCCGGACGTCCCCACCCAGCCGGCGGAGGGCCGCTACTTCCCGGCGGCCCTGGTGAGACCCGGCCGGGAACTGCTGATCGCCATGGTGCTGCACTCCCGGCTCCCGGACGGCGCGTGCATCCACGAGGAGCCGGGCGCCACCGGCCCGGACGGCACGCGATGGTGCCCGGTGAGCGCCGCCCGGGACCTCCTGATGGAGGCCGCCTGCCAGGCGCAGACGGTCCGCGACACCTGCCCCGACACCAACGACGACAAGCACGAGCCGCGCCCCCTCTTCGGCCGCACCCTGCACAGCAAGGCCCTGGAGCTCTACGCCGCCGCCCTGGAGATCGACAGCGTCGACGCGGAGCCGGAACAGCACCTGATCGCCATGCGGCTGTGCACGGCCTGGCCGGACCTGCGGGCCCGCGACCCGCACACCCTGCGCACCGCGAAGGCCCTGCTCGTCACCCGCTTCGGCGAGGCCATGCGCTCGGTCGCCCAGCGGCAGACGCTGCAGCCCGCCTACCTGGAACTGTTCGAGATCGCCCGCCTGGAGTCCTCGTACCCGGTCCGGCTGGCCATCGCCCAGGAGATCGGCGCCGGCGGCGACCTGGCCTTCGCGGCGCTCCAGCCCCGGCTGCGCGGACCACAGGTCGTCGAGGGCCTGCGCGTCGAGCGGGAGCCCGACTGGCAGGAGAAACTGTGGGGCGGGCAGCAGCCCGAACGGGTGGGGGAGTGGGAGACCAGGGAGCGCCGGCGCGGCGAAGGCCAGGTCGCGCGGCTCAAGAGGGAGCTGAAGGAGCGTGAGGAGCAGCGGCGTCAGGAGCGCCGGCGCGAGCGCGAGGACCGTGAGGCCGAGGAACGGCAGTGGCGGGACAACACCCTCTGCGCCTGGCTGATCCCCCTGCTCGTCGGCTCCGTCACCACCCACCGGCACCAGGACACGCCGTACGCCTTCCTGGAGAGCTGGGTGCGGCGCGTGGGCATCCCCGAGGACAGCCCCGACGCGCACGCGGGACTCGACCTCAACGTGGAGGTCGCGCTCGCCCAGGGCTTCAAGTACGCCGCGAACCGCCGGCACCGCCACCCGCACGCCCGGCCGGAGGCCCGCGAGTACCTGAGCGAGCAGGCGTGGGACATGCTCAAGCGCACCCGGTTCTGGTTCACCCGCCTCACACTGCTGCACGCGCTGACCCTGTGGGACCTCCCCGACGGCGCCACGGCCGGGTTCCCCTCGCGGGGCCACGGCTCCGACCCCGCGCAGCAGGTCCGTCAGTGGCTCGCCCGGCCCGACGACGAACCCGAGCACCCGTTCGTGACCGCCGCCGGGAAACTGTGCGTCTGGGCGCTGGAGACCCGGCAGCCCGAACGGTTCCTGTGGATCGACGAATCGGGCGTCGCCGCCCACGTCGGCTCCCAGACGTCCCGGGGCGAGGCACGCAAGCACAACCTCTGGATCCCGCCGTCCACGGGCTGGAGCGCCCTGCACCCGAGCGCGCAACAACTCCTCGCCGACGTGCTGCTGCTGTTGAACCTGGCCGAACGGGGCGACTGGCCCACCGACCGCATCCGACGCCTCCGGCACACCGCCCGGCCGGACCTGCCGCCCTGCCTCACCCTGGACCGCACGCCCCTCGACCCCGGCCGCACCGCCGTCCGCACGCCCACCTCCCAGGCGGGCTCCAACTGCCGCGACGACTGCGCCTTCGAACTGTGCCCGTACCCGCCCAAGGGCCTCGACGGCCAGCGCGTGGAACTGGGCGAGGCCTTCTGCCGCGCCCAGTCCACCCTGCTGTCCCGCTCCCGCTCCCCCCTACGCCCCAAGGCCCCCTGGCAACGCCGCACCCACCTCGGCGAACTGCGCCGGTTCTGGGAGGCCATGGGGCATCGGGCTCAGCACAATTCCAGGACGCGGTGAGCGGGACCGGCCCACGGCCGCGTGACCGGCACGAACGCCGACGCACTCCGGCCGTCCGGCCCCTGCTGCTCGCCCCTCACGGCCGCGGCCGGGGAAACGTCCTCAGCGCCTCGGCCAGCCCCGCCGCGTCCGTACCGATCTTGCGGTACACGGAGGAGAGCAGCTGCCGCACGCCCTGTTCGGTCAGGTGCAGTCCCTTGGCGACCACTCCCGCCGGGTGCCCCTGCGCCGTCATCTCGGCCGCCTTGCGCTCCTGAGCGGTGAGCGTGTCCGTCTGCGGGTAGCGCAGGGGCAACGGCCGCAGACCGGCGGCGGACAGTTCCCGCCGGGCCCGCGCCGCCAGACCCTCCGCACCGCAGTGCACCGCGCCTTCCAGACCCTGGTACAAGCGGTCGGCGGCGTCGTGCAGCCGCCCGTTGCGGGCCAGCGCGGCGCCGTGACCGACCAGGGCGCGGGCCAGTTCGTACGCCGCCGGTGACCGCTGGAGATGGTCGACGGCCTCCGTGTGCAGATCGAGAGCCGCCTCGCCTCCCGTCACCTCCGCCTGGGCATGCAGCGCCTGGCCGATCACGGATGCCGCGCCGAAGTCCCGGGCCCGCTTCACGGCGTCCTGCGCATGGCGCACCGCCCGGTCCGGAGCCCTGCGGGACAGTGCCGAGGCGAGGCCCAGCTGCCAGGTGCACCAGGCCGGATTGCGCCACTCCCGGCTCTCCAGCCACTCACCGACGTCCGACAGCAGGTCAGCGGCTTCCTCGGACCGGCCCTCCGCCAGGAGCAGCTCGGCGTACACCGTGCGCGGGTCGGGATAGATCACGGCGTTCGGGATGACGTCCCCGTAGCCGTACCTGTCGGCGAGCCGGCGTGCCGCCAGGACACGACCGCGGGCCAGCAGGGTCTGGATCAGGATGCCCACGGCGAACCACTGCGCGGGTACCGCGCCCTCCACCCGGTCGGCGATGCGCAGGCCCTCCCGCACGAGGTTCTCCGCCTCGGCCAGGCAGCCACGGCGGTAGCGGATGTACCCGGAGAGCGCCTGCCCCAGGGCCAGATGGGAACCGTGCCAGCCCTTCGACTCGCACTCCGCCATGCCCCGCGCGAACAGTTCCTCGGACCGCCGCGGCTGGTCGCAGTACATGAACACCAGGGCGACCGAGACGGGGACCTCGAAACCCTGGTTCTCGTGGGTCCAGCTCAGTCCGCCGCGCAGGGCCTCCTCGGCGTATGCGAGGACCTTCTGCCGGGGCTCGCCGCACATCATGGCGTCCCAGGCCCGGATCCCGAGGATGTAGCGCTCCTCCAGACCACGGCCGGGCAGACGGTCGGCCAGCCGGGCGAGCGCCCGGGAACGGCCGGACGAGTCCGGCTCGTCGGTGCGGAACGCGCTCCAGCTGAAGTGGTC
The DNA here is from genome assembly GCF_040645895.1 of Streptomyces olindensis. Classification (NCBI taxonomy): domain Bacteria; kingdom Bacillati; phylum Actinomycetota; class Actinomycetes; order Kitasatosporales; family Streptomycetaceae; genus Streptomyces; species Streptomyces olindensis. The sequence continues at coordinate 127,903 of NZ_JBEYZD010000001.1, forward strand.
GGCCTGCAGCCGCAGCCGGATCCGGGGGTTGGCGGCTCGCTGGGCCTCGTCGGCCGCCACCCTCGCGGCCTCCGCCATCCGGTCGGTGTGGGCCAGCGCCTGGGTGAGCCGGTACACCATCGAGGCACGCAGCTCGGGCTCGATGCCGGGCTCGGCCAGCGCCTCGCGCAGATGCGCCACAGTGGCCGTGGGCTTGATGAGGAAGGTCGCCGAGGCCAGTTCGTGCAGCAGCACGGCGCGCTCCTCCGGCAGCGGCGGCTCCTGCAAGGCCCGGGTCAGCAGTCGCCGGGCCGCCTCCGGGGCACCGGAGTGCAGTGCCTCACGGGCGGCCTCCCTCAGACAGGCGACGGCCTGGGTGTTGCCGTCGCAGGGGACCTCCATCAGATGCCGGGCCGCGGCGGCGGGACCGAACCCGGCGGCCCGCACGGCCTCCGCGGCCGAGTTGTGCATCCCTTCCCGCAGGCTGGGCGAGATGGACCGGTAGATCGTGGTGGCGATCAGCGGGTGGACGAACTGAAGGCTGTCCCGGGACCCGTCGCCGTCGGCCAGGATCCGGGCGGCACGCAGCTTCTCCGTCGCCTCGGCCGCCGCCGTGCTGCCGAGCGCGGCGATGGTGGAGGCCAGTTCCGGCGAGATGGCCTGCCCGAGTACGGCCGCGGCGTAGGCGAAGCGGACCGTGGTCGTGCCGAGTTTCTGCAGACGCTCGATCAGCCCGGGCCCCTTCACCGCGGCGGCCAGGTCACGCATGGCGGGCAAGTCCTCGCTGGTGCCCTTCAGCTTGCGTTCGCCCAGCCTGATGGCGAGTTCGACGGCCTCGAACGGACTCCCTCCGGTGACCTCCCGGCATTCCTCGCAGAACGCGTCCTCGGCGTCGTCGCCCACCTCGTCCCTGACGATTCGTGCGACGGCATCGGTACTGAGCGGTGCCAGGGTGAAGGGACGGTTCCCCAGATCGGCGGCGGGCGTCCGGAGGGAGGCCCCCTCGTGCGGCAGTTCGTCGGGCCGGAAGGCCACGACGATCAGCATGGACAGGTCCACGGCCCGGGGAGCGAAGGAGGCGAGCCAGCTCAGCGACTGGACGTCCGCCCAGTGCAGATCGTCCAGGAGGAGGACCACCGGCGCCTTCTTCACGGCCAGGCGCGTCATCACCCAGTCGAGACCGTCACGCACCCCGGTCGGGTCCGGCACGTGACCGCTCGGCGTCGCGACCAGACCCAGCGCCGCGGCGACGATGTCGTACCAGCCGCCCAGGAAGGTACGGAGTTCCTTCTCGTCCAGCGGTGCCAGCACGGGCTGGACGAGCTGGCGCACCACGTGGAGCGCCAGCTCCTGTTCCTTCTCGCCGCCCCTGCCCGACAGCACGGTGAACCCCTCCGCCGTCGCGCGTGCCCGGGCCTCGGTCAGCAGGGCGGTCTTGCCCATACCGGCCGGACCGGTGAAGGCGAGCAGCCCCCCGCGCGGCGCCTGAGGCATGCCGTCGACGGTTTCCCGCAGGCGCGCCAGGGCCGAGTCGAGCGCCAGGAGCTCCTTGCGGCGCTCGAGCAACGGCCTGGACTCGGGCAGGGGTTGCCGCAGCTCATTCGCCATGTGCCGTACCGCTTCCTGTCGTCGGCCATCGGGAGGCAGCGCGAGCGTACGCCTCCCGACAGGTGCCTTGACCGGATTCTGGAACGGGCACGACAAAGAAGGGTGAATGACCTGCTATTTCGGTGTGGAGCGCTGATCCTGCGGGTATCGTCGCTCGAATTGGCGCCGTTCGGCCTGCCCGAGGGCGGGAGCGCCGGGCTCCCTCACCGCAGGACCGGGGCCGTTCCCGCGTCCGCGTAGCGCGGCACGGTGCGGGACCAGTAGTAGCAGCCGCGGATCCAGCCGGCCATGCCTTCCACGTAGCCGACGCCCGAAGGGCTCAACTCCGGTTTGATCTCGTCGTAGAGCCTCTCGAACTCGCGGATGGTGTGGTTGATCTGCCGGATGGCCAGGGTGACGGCCACCGGCAGGGGGCACTGGTGCGCCCGCTGGTAGGCGAGGGCGAGATTGATCATTCCGCCGGACCGCTGCTCCTTGACCGCGGAGAAGAGGTCGGGGATCCACACCGCCGCGTCGGCCGACAGCCGGCTCAGGTGCCGCATGAGCGGGTGATGGAGCTCCTCGGAGGTCAGCTCGCGGGGCTGCGCGGCCTCGCACAGCGGGTAGAAGGGCTCGACGCCCGCGGTGAGGGAACGTATCGACGTGCAGAGCCCGGACCGCAGCGGCGAAGGATGGGTCTGCGCCACCGATTCATAGAGCAGCCCGTGCACGTACTCGCGGCTCTTCCAGGCCCAGCGCGCGGCCTGCGCGGGTGTGCAGCGTTCGCGGATCTGTCGGTAGAGGTCGGACAGGGCCGCTCCCAACGGGGTGCTGGGGAGCGCGCCGTCCCGCAGGATGGCGATGCTCTCGCAGAGCATGGGCAGCAACTGGCCGGGCCGGTACCGGCCGACCTCCTCGGCGCGGTCGTCGAACACGAATTGATAAGCGATCTGAAGGGCGACGAGCTGGAGGATCCCGGCATCGGCGTCCGGGCTGTTGTACGAAGCGAGTTCGGCGGGGCGCGTGTGGGAGATCATCGCCGGCACTCCCGGTTCGCCGCTCAGGCCGGTCCTGCGCAGCCAGGTGTCGAGGCCTGCCGCCGCCTCGGCCTCATGGGGATTCCGGCGGAACGGGAAGGGCATGTAGAGATGAGCGTCGATCAGCTCCACCAAGTTGGATGTCGGGGTTCCGCTCCGTGCGATGGCCGCGATTTCCTCATGCGTGGTGGACACCGTTGTCACCGTCCCTCCCGGCTTTCTCCGCTCCGGACACGGCGGCGGCTTCGGGCACCTGCGCGACGGCATGCGGCACCGTGCCGCCCGGCGCGTCCGCTCGCGATGCGCAGATCATCGTCAGGGACCGGGGTCCCAAGGTGGCGCCCGGGCGCAGTGGTGCGACGCGCCCGGAGGGGTGACGCAGCCGCCAGCGGCCCGTGATGGTCGCGAGGGCCACCGTCATCTCGGCCATGGAGAACAGGTCACCGATGCACTTGCGGCTGCCCGCCGCGAACGGGATCAGCGCCCCCGTCGGACCGGTGGCGGCCTCGCCCTCCAGCCAGCGTTCGGGCAGGAACCGGTCGGGCTCGGGGAACGAGGCCGGGTCGTGGTGCAGGAGGTACGGGCTGTAGAGGACGGTGGCTCCGCGCGGTAGTCGGTGTCCGGCGAACTCCGTCTCGCGGGTCGTGACGCGCGTGAAGAGCCAGCCGGGCGGGGAATGGCGCAGCGTCTCGGTGATGACGGACCGCGTATACACCAGACGGGGCAGGTCGTCGACGCCCGGCAGCCGACCCGCGAGGACGGTGTCCACCTCGGCGTGCAGCCGCCGCTCGATCTCCGGGTGCCGGGCCAGGAGGCTGAAGGTGGAGGCCAGGCACATCGAAGGGCTTTCGGAACCGGTGAGCAGGAGCGACACGAGCTGGTCGTGGACCTCCCGGTCGGTGACCGGGGGCTCGCCGCCCTCGGTGTCCGCGGCCGTCAGCAGGAGCCCCAGCAGATCGTCGCGGGGCGCGCCCCGCCGGCGCTCGGCGATCGCCGCGTCGATGAGCTCGCGAACCCGCTCCACGGCACGCCGGTAGCGGCGGTTCGCCGGGGTCGGAAGCCGGAACAGGGCGTCGACCGGGACGATCGTGCGCACGAACAGGCCGCGGACGATGGCGGCGAGGCAGTGCCGTATCTCGTCGGTCGCGGCGGGGCCGAGCGAGTCGGACAGCAGGACACGGCTGATCAGCCGGGTCGTCAGACCCAGCATGGCCGCGCTGACGTCGACCTGCTCACCGTCGCGCCAGTCACGGCACAGCGCCGCGGCTTCCTCGGCCATCAGATCCGTGTGCCCGGAGACATTCGAGGGGCGGAACGTGGGTTGCAGCAGCCTGCGCTGACGCCGGTGCTCCGCGTGCGGGCACGTGACGACGCCGTCGCCCATCAGCGCCCGGAGCCTCTCGTACTGCGGTCCGCCCTTGTCGAACGTGCGGGAGTCCCGGAGCATGCGGTGGACCAACTCGGGGTGACAGACCATCCAGGCGCGCTGGGGGCCGAGGCGTATCTCGACCAGATCGCCCTGTGCGGGCAGAGATTTCAGAAACTCCAGCGGCCGACGGAACAAGGCGATACCGTGGCCGATGGATGGGAATATGCCTGGAGCAGTACCGACCGTCCATGGCTGTTCCGGTTCATGAACGCAGCCGTTCACTGAATACCACCTGCCTCAGTCGACCAGGGAATACGGTGATGTTTCACCGACTTGGCGCTTGAACCATGTCCTGCCCAGTCCAAGCTGGCCGCTGACGTGAGGAACCCTTTCTCCAGGGGGGCGCACGGGTGCACAGGGAAGCGCTGGGTGAATCATCTCCGGTGCACGCAAGGCGGCAGACGGCTCTATTCCGCCACTTTGGCTTCTTCGGTTCTCCGTACGTATTTTCCGTATACACGGATCCGGACAGGGGCGCCGCGAAGAGAGGGGTGGAGCCGACCCGGGCACACGGTCGGCTCCACCCTGGTCTGTGGTCAGGGGCGGTGGTAACTCTCCGGCGGCGCCAGATAAGACGCCGCCAGGCCGCCCGTGTCGATGACGATCTGGTCGACCACCATCGCCGGGTCCACCATGAACACCCGCAGCACATGCTCACCCGGCGTGGACACGGTCACCCGGGCCGTCAGTTTCTCGACGCCCTCCTCGACGTTTCGGGCCCAGGCGTCCCCGCGGTTGCCGGTGGCGATCGTCTGGCCCGACAGGACCGTCGGCGGCTGGTCGTCGAGGGCGACCGCCAGTCGCCGTGCGCCCCGCTCGTCCAGGGAGGGCAGCCGGAAGACCGTGACCGGGAAGGTGCCGGTCGTGGTGAAGCGCACCCGGTAGCGCAGTTCCGGTGACCGGGTGGTGATGTCGTCCGCGATCGCGGGCGCGGTCGTCGGCACCGCCTCGACGGCGGCCGTACGGCGGCCCAGCCCGCGGACGACCCGCCAGTGCGCTCCGCCGCGGGCCACCCGGCTCTCGAAGTGCGCGGCGTCGATCGAGACGTGGCCGTGGGCCTCGACGAAGCCGCGGACCCGCCGCCGGGCCCGTTCCCCGTCGTTGACCACCCGCACCGGCACCTCGAGGGTCGTGCCGCCACCGGTGAAGGCCAGCGTCGGCTGATGGGTGCCTTCCGGCACCCGGGACCAGTCGATCTCGACCCACACCCGTGTCTGGTCGGTGAGTTCACCGCTCGCGGTGCTCGGCCGCAGCCAGGGGTGGCTCGGCTCCGCCCGCCACCGAAGGGGGAGGAAGCCGGTGTTGAAGACGTCGACGAAGCGGCGGTCCCGGGTGTAGGAGGAGAACGACAACGGGCGGTCCGCTCCCGTCTCGTTGCCCTCCGCGGCCAGCCCCAGGCCGGAGGTCTCCTGCCGGGGCACCCGCGTGACGGAGGGGCGGCCGGGGGCCTTCGGGATCTGGGACGGGTAGGGGTTGACGATGCTGTCCCACTTCCCGCCCGCGATCTCGGTGTTGTACCGCCGGGTGATCGCCTGTTCCTCGGCGTGCGCGGCCTCGGCCAGGTCCGCGAAGCGGTTCGTGCCGGCGCCGCGGCCCTGGCGGACGGCGAGCGCGTTGCGGTCCGCCCAGTAGTACTTCAGGTTCATCAAGTAAGCGCCGTGGACCGGGTACTCGACCAGCTCGTAGTAGGCGTCCCGATAGGTCCCGGGGAGCTTCGACCCCAGGCGGCGGACCCGTTCCAGCAACTCCTCGTAGGTCGTGATGCGAAGGCCCGCCTCGTCGCCGTGGTGGACCGTCGAGAAGACCGCCCTGTCGATGAACTCCGGGCGCCGCTGTGCCGCCAGGCGGTAGTACTCGGTGCGGATGGCGGCGATCTCCGCGCCGTACCGCCGGCCGAACTGGCGCCCGGCCCACTCCACGAGGAAGTCCTCGACATTCCCGGGCCCCCAGCGGTCCACGTCCCACGCCATGTCCAGGCAGAAGGACAGCCCCGTCTCGATCGACTTGATGTCACCGACGTTGAAGATCCACATCCGGTCGGCCCCGTGGTCGTGGACCCGCCGCAGCTCCTGCCACACCTTGGCCAACTGCGTGGTGTCCAGCCACAGATAGCTCCTGGGGCGGCCCCAGTAGGAGAGGTGGTAGTAGATGCCGTTGCCGCCGGCGCGGCGGCGCTCCGCCTCGTCCGGGAGCTGGCGCATGTTGCCGTGGTTGTCGTCCGGCCAGATCAGCGTGACGTCGTCGGGCACCCGGACGCCCGCGTTGTACAGCTCCAGGACCTCCTTGTACGGGATGAAGATCTGCGGCCGGGCCGCCTCGCCCACCTCCTCGGCCAGGATGCGGCGCTGGTCGGCGATGATGTCGTTCATCACCGCGACCTTCTCCGGGATCGTCGTGGCGTACTTCGTCTCCAGCGCGGAGTCGTGCAGACCCCGCATGCCGATGGTCCAGCTGCTCTCGTAGGCGGCGTTCTCGCGGGCCCGCGCCCGCCAGTAGTCGGAGATGACGCCCGGGTTCACCGTGTAGTCGTAGAGCGGCAGGGTGCCGTCGGGGTTGCGGTGCTCCTCGGCCCACGGCTGCCACTCGTGGACGCCGTTGCGCAGCATGGCCTCCGGGTGGCTGGAGCCGACCACGATGCCGTAGCGCTCCGCCAGTTCGGGGTTCTCGCGGTGCTTGTTGAAGAAGTCGGAGTACGGGTGCATCGCCGGCCAGAGGTAGTTGGCCTTGAGACGGAGCAGCAGCTCGAAGACCCGCTCGTAGGTCCTGGGGCCGATGTGCTTGTCCGGCTCCTGGGTGCGGTGGGACCACGTGGTGAGGTTCTGCTCGTCGTTGATGAAGATGCCCCGGTAGCGGACGGCGGGTTCGAGGCGCTTGAGGGGGCCGGCCGGCACGGTCACGGTGTCGCGGTGGACGACGGGGACGTCGGCCCACCAGTACCAGGGGGAGACGCCGATGCGCTCCGAGGTGTCGTAGACGCCGTAGACCGTGCCGCGGCGGTCGCTACCCGCGATGACCAGGGCGCGGTCCACGCCGGGCAGCGGGCGGTCCACGACCTGGGTGACGGACGCCTCCCAGCGGCCCTCGACCCGGGAGACGTCCAGGCGCCCGCGACGGACGAGCCGGTCGATCACCGGGCTCGCGCCGATCGTCCCCACCAGGACGAGGAGTCCGGCCCGTTCGGGCACCGAGTGCAGCAGGCGTGGCCGTACGCCTCCCACCCGCTCCACGTCCGCCTGGAGGTCGCCGGCCGCGCGGAGGACGGCGGGGTCGTCGGCGGCGTCCACGAACACGTCCACCGCGGTGCCGTCCTGGACCAGGGGGAAGTCGGGGCGGGCCGAGGGGGCGGCTGCGGCGACGCCGGCGGGGAGGAGGGACGGGGCGAGCAGGGGAGCGGCGCCGACGGCCGCCATGCCCCGTAAGAACGACTTGCGGCTCACCGGGCCAGGAGACGGTCTCTGCTGCACGGGCACTGCCTTTCCGCGCCGGACCCGCGGCGGTTCCTCGTCCGGGCCGTCGGCGGGCTGCGCACAGGGGAGGTTGGCATGGGCAGGCTAGAAAGCGCTTGCTGGGGCACCCTAGGCGAGTGCGTGCGAGGGCGTCCAGATGGGGGTGTGGGGTTGCCGCGTACTGGACGCTGATCGCGGGGCGGTGCGCCACGCCCCAAGCGGCGTCGGTAAGTTGGCGCCGCCCCCCCCATGGAAGGACACTCCTGTGCGCTCCGAAAGACTCCGGTCGGCTCTGACCCTGCTCGCCACCGCGACCACGCTGGCCCTCGGGACGGTCGCCCCGGCGACCGCCGCCGCCGAGCGGCCCGCTCCCGCGGCGACGCACGCGGCCGTCGCCCACAACCTCGGCGGCATCACCGAACTGATCGCTCAACGGCTGCTGCTGGCCGACAAGGTCGCCGCCGCGAAGTACGGCACGGACACGCCGATCGACGACCCGGCGCGCGAGGCGCAGATCCTGGACGACGTCCGGGCCCGGGCCGCCGGCCTCGGTCTCGACCCGGACGCCGTGGCCGCCGTGTTCCGCGACCAGATCGAGGCGAACAAGCTGGTGCAGCGCGGCCTGTACGCCCGCTGGGACGCGCACCCCGACGAGCGCCCCACCGAGCGGCCCGACCTCGCGAAGGAGGTCCGCCCGGCGCTGGACCGCATCACCACGCAGCTGCTGACCGCGCTGGCGCAGACGGAGAAGGCCCGTGCCCTGCCGTCATGCGGTCCGCGCCTGGTCACGGCGGCCGGCCGGTCCGCGTACGACCATCGGCTCGACGCGCTGCACCTGAAGGGGCTCGGGCGGGCACTGCCGTCGGTCTGTGCTGCCTCTTAGACGGTCCCGCCGGTCCCTGTGCCCGCCTCGACGTACCGGGCGAGGTTCTCCAGGGCCATGCGCGTGCCCGTCTCGTTGTCGGCGGCGGGTACGGCGTCCGGGACACCCTCGTGGACCACGAGGACGTCGGTACCGCCGCCCTCGGCGTCGGTGAGGGTCGTCGTCATGGTCATGGTGCCGCGCAGCGCGGGGTCGACCGCCTCGAACTCCAGCACCTCCACGACCTCCTGGTCCGGCACGAGCCGGGCGAAGTGGCCGTGGTAGGTGTCGGTGTGCGCGGCGGACTTCCCGGTGGCGTCCGGGGCGTCGTAGGTGAGCGACACCCGGAACACGCCGCCCTCCCGGGCGTCGAACGCGTGCACCTCGCCGCTCATCCCGGCCGGCACCCGCCAGCGCGCGACCGCCTCCGCGCTGAGCAGCGCGCGGTAGACGGCGTGGCGTGGCGCGTCGACATGGCAGGAGACCCGCGTCGTGTACATGGGCCCACCCTAGGGCTGCTTCCGGGCCCCCGCGATGAAGGCGTCGCCACCGCCGTCGACGTGGAGGTGGAACAGGCGATCCTGGGTGTCATCCGTGCCGCGCGGCCCGATGGCGCTCAGCGGTCTTCCTCGGCGTGCGCCCCGGTCGGCAGCGGTGGTTCCGATTCGATGCGGTGGAGTTCCTCGTCGGTGAGGAGGCGGGAGCGGAGTAGGAAGCGGACGCCCTCCGGGGCCTCCAGGGAGAAGCCGCTGCCGCGTCCGGGGACGACGTCCACGGTGAGGTGGGTGTGCGACCAGTACGCGTACTGGTCCGCGCTCATCCAGAACGGCGTGTCCCCGGCCACGTGTCCCAGCAGCACGTCCGAGGCGCCGACCCGGAACTCGCCGCGCGGGTAGCACATCGGGGCGCTGCCGTCGCAGCAGCCGCCGGACTGGTGGAACATCACCGGCCCGTGCGTGCCGGTCAGCCGCCGCAGCAGTTCCTCGGCGGCGGGCGTCAGTTCGACACGTGCTGTGCGTGTGGTCATGCGTTGCCTCCCGACTGAACCGGTGTCCCGCCAGGACGAACGTACCCCCGGGTGGGTGGCCGCGTCAGGCAGTCGCCCTGCCGTCGGCCCCCACCGCCTCCCGCCAGCTCGCCCCGCCCGCCACGGCCTGCCGCCAGGCCCGCACGGTCCTGGGCGGCACACCGACCGCCAGGACACCCGCCAGCCTCTCGCCCGTGCGGTAGGCGGCGACGAAGCGGCGGTCGGACAAGTCCCCCTCGACGACGGCGACTTCGTCGTGCCCGCGCAGGTGGCCGTACGCCTGGATCCTCATGTCGTACTGGTCGGACCAGAAGTACGGCACGGGTGCGAACGGCTTGCGGGCCTCCGGGGCGGCGAGCAGGTTGCGGGCGGCGGCCATGCCCTGCTCGGCGGCGTTGGTGCGGTGCTCGATCCGCATCGGCGTGCCGAACAGCGGGTTGTGCCAGCGGGCCACGTCACCGGCCGCGTACACGCCCCCGGCCCGCCGCGGGAGGTGGGACCCCGACACGGCCTCGCAGTACTGGTCGCAGAGCACGCCGTCGCCGACCGGGAGACCGCTGTCCGCCAGCCACTCGGTGTTGGGCAGTGAGCCGACGGCGACCAGGACCTCGTCGGCCTCGACCACCTCGCCGTCCGCGAGCCGCACGCCCCCGTCGGTCACCCCGGACACGCTGACGCCGGTGCGCAGTTCCACGCCGTGGTCGAGGTGCACCCGGCAGAGCAGCCGGCCGACCTCGGTGCCCACGGCGTGGGCCAGCGGCACGACGGCCGGTTCGAGCAGGGTCACCCTGGCGCCCAGACCGCGGGCCACGGCGGCGGCCTCGGCGCCGAGGAACCCGGCGCCCACCACGACCAGACGGCAACCGGGCCGCAGCCGCTCGCGCAGCGCGAGGGCGTCGTCCAGGGTGCGCAGGACGTGCGCGGCGCCGTCACCGGGCAGCCGGCGCGGACGTACCCCGGTGGCGATGATCAGGCCGTCGTACGGCAGGCACGACCCGTCGGCCAGCGCCACCGTACGGTGTGTCAGGTCCAGCGCGGTCGCCGCCGTCCCCAGCCGCAGGTCGAGGTCCAGGGCGTCGAGGTCCGCGGGCGGGCGCAGCGGCAGCCGCTCGGCGGCCCACTCGCCGGAGAGGACCTGCTTGGACAGCGGAGGCCGGTCGTAGGGGGCGTGCGGCTCGTCGCCGACGAGGGTGAGTGTGCCGTCCCAGCCTTCCCGGCGCAGCGTTTCGGCCGCCGCCAGCCCGGCGGCCGAGGCGCCGACGACCACGACGCGCCTCATCCCGCCACCAGCCGGATCACCGCGGCCGGGCACACCGCCACGGCCTCGTGGACACCGCCGGGCAGCTCCGCGCCGGGCCGCCCCGACGGCAGGGCCCCGGGACCGGCCTCCTCCTGCCGGTCGAGGAGGCCGTGAGCGGCCCTCACGCACTGCGCCGACAGGACGTCCGACATGGCAACACCTCGGTGACGTGGAGAAGCAGCTGGGCCACCGGTATGGAACCGGAGCCGGCTGACACCTTCCGGTCAGCTCCCTGACCTCACGCTGACGTGCTCCACGTCACATGCCGAGGGTCGTGCGTCCGACGCCCTGCGGGGCGCCGCCGGACGACCTAGAGCAGATCGCGCGGGACCTGCTCGTTCCAGGTGCGTGAGAAGACCCGACGGTCGGCCTCGTACGCGTCGAGGGTGGCGTCCACGAAGAAGTCCGTCTCGTCGCAGGTGAGCCGGGTGTGGGTCACCACCCGTACGTCCCAGTCGTCGCGCCGGAAGCTCATGGTCCAGGTGGACTCGCCGCCGGCCGAGGTGAAGTCGTCGGCGACGGCCCGGTAGCGCTCGTGGGCGCGGCGGCCGGCCTCCAGGCCGATGTCCTCGAAGCGGACCGTGCCCCGGTCCTTCACGATGTCCAGCTCGGCGTGGTAGTCGACCAGGTCGCGCTTGACCTCCCAGCGTTCCTCGGGCGGCGTCAACTGGGTCGTGGCGATCGGGGGAGTGCCCTCCGGCTCACCGAACGGGGACGACGGCACCTCGTCGGGTTCGTCCACCGGCCGCACCGGCAGCGTGAGCGTGCTGGAGCGCTCGTGGACGCCGAGCAGGGCCGGCCTGGGCGGCGGCCAGGCCAGCGGCCAGTAGGACGTGGAGAGGGAGAGCCGGACGCGGTGACCCGGCGGGAACGCCTGCGCCACCCCGTTGAGGGGGATGGTGGCCCGGTAGCGGCGGCCCGGCTCCAGCGGCTCCGGGGATTCCGTGCTGTTCAGGCGGGTCAGGTTCAGGATGCCGTAGGAGACGCGCGTCGCGGCGCCGTCGGGGCTCACGTCGGACAGCCGCGCGGCCACCAGGGCGACCGGCTCGCTGACCGTCAGGTCGAGTTCCACGCTCGGCGAACCGAGGATCTCCAGCGGCTCGGTCAGCGGCTCGCTGTCGAAGACGAGGGAGCCGCCGTCCTCCTCCCGCTGGTCGTACGGCAGGTCCGGGGGCGCGTTGTAGGAGGCCCACTTGCCCGCGAACTGGCCGACCGACAGCGGTGACTTCACGGTCATCACCCCGCCGTCCGGGTCGTCCGGGCCCACCGGGTCGTCCGGGCCCGCCGGGTCGCCCGGGGGCTCGATCCGGTGCCGGGTGAGCGGATGCGTCACCGGCCGGATGTGCGGCGAGGGCCAGTCCGGCTCGCCGACCCAGCGCCCCGGCCGCTCCTCGTACGACGTGGAGGGCGGCACGCTGTCCTGCATCCACGCCTGGAGCATCGGCCCGTCCATGACGCCGTTGTCGACGCCCTTGAGCCAGTGGTCCCACCACCGCACCAGCTCCTGGAGGTAGCCGATCGCGGGCCCGGGCTCCCCGAGGTGGGGGAACTTGTGCGACCACGGGCCGATCAGGCCCTTGCGCGGCACGTCCAGGTTGCCGAGCAGCCGGGTCACGGCGTTGGAGTAGCCGTCCGCCCAGCCGCTGGACGCCAGCACCGGGCACTGCACGCTCTTGTAGTCCTCGCACACCGAGGCGTGCCGCCAGTAGTCGTCGCGGCGCTGGTGGCGCAGCCATTGCAGGACCCAGGGCTCGGTGTTCTCCAGCCGCTCGTGCCACATCTCGCGCCAGCGGTCGCCGACCACGGCCGGGTCGGGCGGGCAGGTGCCGTAGGCGAACATGGTGCCCGCCTCGGCCAGGTTGTCCGACAGCAGGGCGCCGCCCATGTAGTGCATGTCGTCGGCGTGCCGGTCGTCGGTGAAGGAGGCGATGGCGATGGCCTTCAGGCCCGGCGGCCGGCGGGCCGCGACCTGGAGCGCCGCGAACGCGCCCCAGGAGATGCCCATCATGCCCGTGGAGCCGTCGCACCAGGGCTGCTCGGCCAGCCAGGCCAGCACCTCCTCGGCATCCTCCTGCTCCCGCTCCAGGTACTCGTCGCGCAGCACGCCCTCCGAGTCGCCCGTGCCGCGCAGGTCGACGCGGACGCAGGCGTAGCCGTGCCCGGCGAGGTACGGGTGGTGCACCGAGTCGCGGACGGCCGTCAGGTCGCGCTTGCGGTACGGGATGTACTCCAGCACCGCAGGCACCGGCTCCTGGTCCGAGGAGGTGGGCCGCCAGATGTGCGCGGAGAGCCGGACCCCGTCGGACATCGGGATCGTGACGTGCTCTTCTTCCTTCGTCGCGTACGGCAGGTTGGTCACGTAACGCATGGAACCCACGTGCTCCTCACTCTCGCGGGGTTTCGGCCTCGGGCGGGGCGTCCTCGAAGACGAGGCCCAGGGCGGCCACGCAGTGGTCGAACTTCTCCCGCAGCTCCTCCTCGTCCGCCCCGCCGGTGTAGATGTGCGCCAGCTCGAAGCTGTAACTGTCCTGTCCGGGCAGCTCCGAGAGCCTGTTGCCCTCCTCGGGGACCACCTCGATGCGCACGCCCGGGGTCTCCCGCTCGATGCGGTCGATCTCCGCGCGGCTCGGCACCCGGCGCACCACGCCGTCGGTGAACCAGCGGTGGTACCACTTCGCGGCCATCGCGTACGGGCCCTCACGGTGCGGCATGCGCGGATTGTCGCCGAGGGCGAGGCTGACCATGCAGTGGTGGTTGGGCACGCCGTCGACGTACTGGAACAGCTCCGCGTGCGACTGGGAGTGCCGGGGGTTGATCTCCAGCAGGTTGATCTCCTGCGTGCGCGGGTCGTAGAAGTACTCGATGCTGAAGGTGGCCGAGTCCATGCCGATCTGCCGCATCACGCGCACGCTGACGTCGTGGAGCTGCGCGATGACCGGCGCGGGCAGCGTCGAGGGGTACTGGTGGCGCAGGAAGCAGGGGGAGTCCGGGTAGTTGATGGAGTCCAGGACGCCGTAGACCGTCACCTCCCCCTGGTGGACATAGCCCTCGACGGCGACCTGGACGCCGGACATCGACTCCTCGGCCAGGCACACCCGGCCGCCCACGCCGTCCATCTCCGGCGGCAGGTCGATGCGTTCGAGGATGTGCTCGAAGGGCCGGCCGATGCGGGAGATGCCGTCGCGGATCTCGGTGACCGCCTTGCGGAACTCCTCCTCGTCGGCGACTCCGAAGGCGAGTTCGGAGGAGTACGACAGCGCGGGCTTGACCCACATCGGGAACCGCACGCCGTCGGGCGGGCGGGGCGGCTCGGCCGACAGGTCGACCCGGCCGAAGCGCGGGTGCCGGTCGGTGGCCTTCTGCTGCTCCAGCCGGCTCCAGTACTTGTGCTCGCACTTGACCACCGACTCAAGGCTCGTGCTGCGGGTGCCGTAGCGTTCGCTCAGGATCGGGACGAGGGTGCTGACCGGGAAGTCCCAGTAGCCGACGATCGCGTCGACGCTGCCGTCGAAGCCGTCCAGCACGCTCTGCGCCTTGTCGAGCAGCGTGGGCAGGTGCACCTCGCCGACCTGGAGTTCCTCGACGGTCAGCAGCTGGTGAAAACGCAGCCGTTCGGCTCCGGGGATCTGCCGCAGGGTCGGCAGGTTGGCCTCGTCGAGCCCGATCACGAAGACGTTCTTCACCGTCTCGTCAGACACGGCTCTCCTTCCGCTGGCCGGCTCGAAGGCCGGGGGTTGCAAGATCGTCGGAGTACCCCTTGTGCCTGCCGGCAATCCGCTCCGGCCCCTCGCCCGTCCTCCCCGACGGGGAACATGGCCGCCGCCGTTGTGGGAACGCGGTGCGGGGAAGTACGGCGCGGACCGGGACGAACCGGCCCCGCCGTGGACGACACCGGAGAAGGGGAAGCCGTGCCTCACGAGGAGGAAAAGTCCGCACCACAGGTCGTGTCCGAGCCCGAGCCGCCCTACGACTCCGACAAGCAGCGGCGGCCCGGCATCGAGGCCGACATGCGTACCGCGCCGCGCTACCGGGCGAGCCGCTACCGGGCCAGCGGGAAACTGGAGGGCAAGGTCGCGCTGATCACCGGCGGCGACTCCGGCATCGGACGGGCCGTGGCCCTGCTGTACGCGCGCGAGGGCGCCGACGTCGCCGTGGTGTACCTGCCCGAGGAGCAGGTGGACGCCGAGCGGGTGCGGCGGGAGGTGGAGGAGCAGGGCCGGCGCTGTCTGCTGCTGCCCGGCGATCTCACCGACCCGGCGTTCTGCCGCCAGGCCGTCGAGCGGACCGCGGAGGAGCTGGGCGGGCTGAACATCCTGGTGAGCAACGCCGCGTACCTCAACAGCAAGCTGGAACTGGAGCAGTTGACCGCGGAGGACTTCGACCGGACGTTCAAGACGAACGTCTACGCGTACTTCCATCTGCTCATGGCGGCGCTGCCCCACCTGGAACCCGGCGACGCCGTCATCGCCACCGCGACCGAAGAGGCCCTCAAGGGCAGCACGACGATGATCGACTACGCGGCGTCCAAGGCCGCGTTGATCACCCTGACCAAGTCCGTCGCCGTGCACCTGGCCAAGCGGGGCGTCCGCGCCAACGTCGTGGCACCCGGCCCGACCTGGACACCGCTGAACGAGGCCGACCCGCACATGCCGCCGGACGGACTCGCGCAGATCGGCAGCGAGGCCCCGCTGGAGCGGGCCGCCCAGCCGGAGGAGATCGCCCCCACGTACGTCTACCTCGCCTCCGACGCCGACTCCAGCTACACGGTCGGCGAGGTCATCGCGGTGACCGGCGGCATCGTCGACACGCGGTAACCCCCTGACGGCGGCACCGCTCATCCACCAGACTTGCTCTCGTTCTTCCACGGAGAAGGGACGGAGCATGGCGAAGAATGCGCTTCTGGTGATGGACGTCCAACGTGACATCGTGGCGGTCGCCGACGACGGTTCCGGATATCTGCCGCGCCTGCGCCGGGCGATCGACGGAGCCCGGGCCGCGGGCATCCCCGTGATCTACGTGGTGATCGGCTTACGCCCGGGTGATCCGGAAGTCAGCCCCCGCAACAAGGTGATGGCGAACATCGTGAAGGCCGGCCTGTTCACCGAGGGGCAGGCCGGCACCGGGATCCATGACGACGTCGCCCCCCGGCAGGGCGACGTCGTGGTGACCAAGAGACGCGGGAGCGCCTTCTCGGGCAGCGACCTCGACCTGGTGCTCAGGGCTCGCGACATCGACAGCCTCGTTCTCACCGGCATCGCCACCAGTGCCGTGGTGCTGTCCACGCTGTGGCGCGCCATCGACCTGGACTTCGGACTGACCGTCCTGGCGGACGGCTGCCTCGACACCGACCCCGAGGTGCACACCATGCTCACCGAGAAGCTGTTCCCGCAGTGGGCGGACGTGCTCACCGTCGACGACTGGCTCAAGGCCATCGCACCGCGCTAGCGGAAGGCCGCGCCGTCAGCCCGCCAGGCGTTCCGCCAGCAGGAACAGGCCGATGGCGATCATCAGTACGCCGGAGGCGCGGGTGACCGCGCGGGCCGCGGAGGGCCTGGTCTTCAGGACCGTGCGGGCCAGGACTCCCACGGCGAGGTAGACGACGGCGCAGACGGTCATGTGCAGCGAGCCGAGCAGGCCGGTCTGCGTGGCGACCGGCCAGCCGCCCGCCGGGTCGATGAACTGCGGGAACAGCGAGAAGTACAGCAGCAGCGCCTTCGGGTTCAGCCCGCTGGTCCCGGCTCCCTTGAGCATGACCCGCCCTGCCGAGGAGCCGGCGGGACCCGCCCCCTGTGCGGAGGCCGTCAGGGCGGCGGGCTGCCTCAGCACGCCCCAGCCGAGCCACACCAGGTAGCCGGCCCCGGCCAGGGTCAGGGCGGTGAGCAGGGTGCCCGAGCTCGCCACGACCACCACCAGGCCCGCGACCGCGAGCAGCGTGTACCCCGCGTATCCGGCGACCAGCCCGGCGACCGCCGGTACGACCGACCGGTCCCGCAGGCCCGCGGTGATCGCGTAGGCCCAGTCCGCGCCGGGGGTGAACACCAGCAGAAGATCCACTGCCAGGAATGCCGCCAGCGTCGTCGTGTCCATGGACCAGTCCCTCTCACGTGCCTTGTCGCGAGAGGAAGGCTAGGACGGATCCGCCCGAAGGTGTTTTCTTCTTTCCCCCTTGATCGCGGGTTCTGGGGCAGAATCTTCTCCATGGATGCCCTGGACCGGAAAATTCTTACCGAGCTGCAGTTGGACGGCCGGCTCACCGTGACCGAGCTGGCCGCTCGCGTGCGGCTGAGCGTCTCGCCCTGCCACCGCCGGCTGCGTGACCTCGAACGCGAGGGCGCGATCCGCGGCTACCGGGCGGTGGTGGACCCGGCCGCCGTGGGCCTGGACTTCGAGGCCCTGGTCTTCGTCACCCTGGGCTGGGAGGACGCCGACACCGTCACCGCGTTCGAGGAGGCGGTGGCCGCCGTCCCGCACGTGCTCCAGGCCCAGCGCCTGTTCGGCGAGCCCGACTACCTCCTGCGCGTCGCCACCGCCGACCTGGCCGCCTTCCAGCAGCTCTACGACCAGCGCCTCGCCCGGCTGCCCGGCGTGCAGCGCCTGACCTCCACCCTCGTGATGAAACACGTCGTGGACGACCGGCCGCTCCCCGAATAGAGCGGCACCGGCCCGGCCCGCTGCGCCGCCCGGCCGGCCGGCGTCGGCCCCCGAGCGGCGCTCAGCCGCCCAGGCCGCCGGCGAACGGCATCGTCCGCCACTGCTCCACGGCCGGCTTCAGCGCGTCCACGAGCAGAGGCAACTGCGGTGCGAGCGCGAGACACGCCACCGCGCGGCACATGCCCACGGCGTTGACGAACCGCAGCACACCCTCGTCCAGCCGCCGCAGCCCCCGCCGCTCCGCGGCCGCGTCGTACGCGGCCTCGCAGTCCGCGCCGAGAGCCGCCAGGTCCCACTCGACCGGCCCGAGCGTCGTCAGCTCGAAGTCGGAGTACAGCTCGCCCTGCGCGGCGGGGACGATGTTGGCCGCGGGGGAGTCCCCGTGGATCGGCTGGAACTCGACCCCGGGGAACGCCGCCTCGAACCCGGCGCGTGAGCCGACGACGGGTGCCAGCACCTCCCACTCCCGCCGCGCCCGGTCCAGGTCGGCCGGGTCCAGGAGGTCCGGACGCCCTTCGAGCGCGGCGAGCCCCTCCGTGACGAACCGCGGCTCGGCCGCCGACAGGAACGGCAGCTCGCCCGGGTACGCGCGCAGCGCGGCGTGCAGATCGGCGACCAGGCCGGCGTTGCGCACGTAGTCCGGTTCGGCGCTCTGGTCCACCTCGACGAACTGCCAGAACGTCATGGAGAAACCGTCGCGCCGCACCGGCTCGCGCGGCACCAGCGGACTCGGCGGAATCACCGGGTGACCCTGCTCCACGAGCCACGCCACCACATCGAGCTCCCGCCGCTGCTGCGCCGACTGGTGGGCGGCGTCGGCGTACGGGAGCAGGACGGTCGGCACCCGCACCACCACGGGCGACGGAGCGAGGTGCACCACGACGGAGAAGACGTCGTAGAGCACCCTCGCGTCGGTCACCGCCAGCCCCAGATCACGCCCCGCGGCGACGGCCGCGGCGAGCGCGCGGGAGGAGCGGGCGGCGATCTGATCCGGCGTCATGAACCCCTGCATGGCGGCGATGGTGCCACGCCGGACCCGGCGGCGCGACGGGTTAAAACCGGTGGCCGGCCGGCTCCGGCCGTGGTGCGCCCCCGGTCAAGGACCCGTGCGCCGCACGGCAATCCGCCCCGGTGCCCGCGGCCTAGCGTGGCCGCGATCCCCGCATCAACCGCCGGAAACGAGGAAGCAGCACATGCCGTACATCACCGTGGGCCAGGAGAACTCCACCGCCATCGACCTGTACTACGAGGACCACGGATCCGGGCAGCCGGTCGTGCTCATCCACGGCTTCCCGCTCGACGGGCACTCCTGGGAGCGGCAGAGCGCCGCACTGCTGGACGCCGGCCACCGCGTGATCACCTACGACCGGCGCGGCTTCGGCCAGTCCTCCCAGCCGACGACCGGCTACGACTACGACACCTTCGCGGACGACCTGAACACCGTCATGGAGACCCTCGACCTGCGCGACGCCGTCCTCGTCGGCTTCTCCATGGGCACCGGCGAGGTCGCCCGGTACGTGTCCCGCCACGGCTCCGCCCGCGTCGCCAAGGTCGCCTTCCTCGCCTCGCTGGAGCCCTGCCTGCTCCAGACCGACGACAACCCCCAGGGCGTCGCCCCGAAGGAGTTCTTCGACGGGATCGTCGCGGCCGTCAAGGCGGACCGGTACGCGTACTACACCGGCTTCTACCAGGACTTCTACAACCTCGACGAGAACCTCGGCAGCAGGATCAGCGAGGAGGCCGTCCGCAACAGCTGGAACGTCGCCGCCGGCGGAGGCTCCTTCGCCGCGGCCGCCGCGCCCTCCACCTGGTACACCGACTTCCGCGCCGACATCCCGGCCATCGACGTGCCGGCCCTGATCCTGCACGGCACGGGCGACCGCATCCTGCCCGTGGAGGCGACCGCCCGGCCGTTCCACAAGGCGCTCCCGGCCGCGGACTACGTCGAGATCGAGGGCGCCCCGCACGGCCTGCTCTGGACCCACGCCGAGGAGGTCAACGAGGCACTGCTCGCCTTCCTCGCCAAGTGATCGGATTCTTCCTCCGATTCTTCCTGGACCCCCTGGGGCCCGGATGGTGACATCGTCGGGCCGGCAGCCGATCGGGAACCGCCGGCCCTTCGATGCCGCCCAGGGGGAACCAGGTGTCCGTCGTCCTTTCCACCGCGTCACTGCCGGCGACCGACCGCGCGGAGCGCTGGCACGACGCGGTGTCCCGCGCCTTCGTGCCGCTGGACATGCGACTCCTCGAGGACGACCCGTCGCCCGGAAGGATCGTCAGCGACCGCCTGGGCTCCTTACGGGTCACGCACGTCCAGGCGGGCCCGCAGGTCGTGACGCGCAGTCGGCGGCTGATCGCCCGGGACGGCGAGGAGATCCTCATCCTCACGCTGCAGCAGCGGGGCAGCGCCATCAAGGAGCAGGACGGCAGACAGGCCCAGATCCAGCCGGGCGACTTCTCCCTCTCCGACTCCTCCCGCCTGTTCCGCAAGCAGGTGCGGGACCCGTTCAGCTTCACCTCCTTCCACTTCCCCCGGCAGGACCTCCGCGTACGGGACGAGGACCTGCGGGCGGTGACCGCGACGGCCTTCTCCGGCCGGGACGGCAGCGCCGCACTGGTCGCGACCTACTTCGCGCGCCTGGCCCGCGAGGCGGCGGGCTTCGACGCCGCGGTGGGCCGCCAGTTCGCCGCCACCGCGCTCGACCTGCTGGCCCTGCTCATCGAGGAGCGACGCGGCCGCTTCGTCTCCCGGGCACCGGAGACCGCCGCGGCCACCCTCGTGCGCGTGCAGGACCACATCCGCCGCCACCTCTCCGACCCCGGTCTGTCCCCGGCCGGGATCGCCGCCGCGCACTTCATGTCGGTCC
The DNA here is from genome assembly GCF_040645895.1 of Streptomyces olindensis. Taxonomy (NCBI): domain Bacteria; kingdom Bacillati; phylum Actinomycetota; class Actinomycetes; order Kitasatosporales; family Streptomycetaceae; genus Streptomyces; species Streptomyces olindensis. The sequence continues at coordinate 148,088 of NZ_JBEYZD010000001.1, forward strand.
GTTACCTGCACAAGCTGTTCGAGCTGGAGGGCGCCACGGTCGGGGAGTGGATCCGGACGCAGCGGCTGGAGCGGTGCCGCCGGGAACTCCTGCGGTCCCCGGGGCACGGGGTCGCGACCGTCGCCCGCCGCTGGGGGTTCGTGAGCCCCAGCCACTTCAGCCGTGCCTTCCGCGCGGCCTACGGGGTGACACCCCGCGAGTGGCAGCGGCACGGCCTGTGCGGCGAAGGACAGCGGGAGACGGCGGAGCGGGAACGTCCCGGCAGGGCGATGCGTTGCCCATGAGTTCGCCCACGTCTTCGACCCGAGGGAGCATCGTGCCCGACACCTCGCCCGCCACCTCCACCGCCCTCCCCGCACTCCCGGCCCTGAGCGCGCAGGCCGAGCGGCTGATCGAGCTGGGGGTGCACGAGATCGCCGGGCTGTCCGCCGAGGAGATCCGTACGTTCGCCGCCGCAGCCGGTGACGGCGACGCCCTGCTGGCCGTGCACCCGGACAGAGCCCCGGCCTCCGCCCTCGCCCCGCTGCTCCGCCGCGACGGCAAACCCGGCTTCGTCGTCGTCGACATGCCCGACGTCGACGAGTTCACCCCGTGCGCGCCCGACCTGCCCGACGCCCCCCTCTACCTCGTCACCGGCGTCGACCGCGGCGACCACATGGGCAACTGGTCCCCGGACGAGGCACTGCCCGCCCTCGCCAAGGAGGAACGCACCCCGCTGGTGCTCACCGAGGGCATCCACTGGGTGCTCCAGCAGCCCGAGGCCCTGGAGCGCAACCGCTGCTTCATGACCATCGGCTCCCGGCTGCGCAAGGCCGACGGCTCCCTGGACGCGCGCACCCCGGCGATCTGGATCAGCAACGGCACCGGGCGGGACGGCCGCGAGCGCCGCAACGCCCCGAAGGTCGGCTGGTGCTGGTGGAACAACCGGCACACCTGGCTGGGCTTCGCCTCGACCACGGGCCGCCGGGCCTAGGTCTGCGGCCCCGGCGCGGGCCGTGTCACCGCTCGAACCGGAGGGCCGGTGCCGGCCGGTCCTCGGTCAGGGCGGCGAGGCCCGCACGGGCCGCGTCGTGCACGTCCGCGGGGACGCCGTCCGCCGTGGCGAGCGCGGCGCGGTACTCGGCGGCGGCCTCGTCCCGCTCACCGAGGCGGGCGAGCGCGTGGGCCAGGTGGAGGTGGACCTTGCTCGCCTGCTTCTGCCATCCGCGGGCCTCGAACTGCCCGCGGATGGTGAGCAGGGCGTCGGCCGCCTCCCGCCAGCTCCCCTGGTCGAGGAGGACGAACGAGACGGAGTAGGTGGCGGTCAGCAGGGTGAACTCCCGTACGTTCGGCGGGATCCGGTCGTGGTGGCGGGGGTCCGCGAGCGCCTCCCGGATGTTCCGGTAGGTGTCGACGGCCGCCCGCGCACGGCCCGTCCCGCCCAGCACCCGGAGCACCCCGCAGGCCACCTGGAGGTACCCGTTGATGTCGTCCGCCGCGGAGAACAGCTCCATGGCCCGGCCGTAGTGGTCCGCCGCCGGCGGCAGGTCGTCGACGGCGTCGTGCAGCCAGCCGAGGTAGGCGTGCGCCCAGGCCTGTTGCCGGACCTCCCCGGCCTCCCCGGCGAGGCGCAGGGCGCACCGGGCCGCCGCCACCGCCTCGTCGTGACGGTGCGCGCAGACCCAGTAGGCCCAGGCGAGGTAGTTGCGGTGGGTCGCCTCCAGTCCGGCGTCGCCCAGCGCGGCGCCGGCCGCGGCGGCCCGCTCGTAGACCTCGACCCAGTGGCCCGAGGACGCCCAGTGGTCGGAGAACCAGTGCATGGCCTCCGCGACCTCGGCGACCCGCGCGTGCTCGCCGTTCTCCGCGGCCTCGCGGAACGCGGCCAGCCAGTTGTCGCTCTCCGCCTTGATCCAGTGGGCCGCCCGCTCCCGGTCGTCCAGGGCGACCAGCCGGCCGGGGTCCGGCGGCGGCGCGCCATAGTCGGGCTCGTACCAGCGGCCCGCGAGGACGGCCGTGTCCAGCAGCCAGTTCCGCAGCCGGGACCGCGCGGCGGCCGACCTCTGCTCGCCGTCCTCCGAGCGGTGCCGGCAGTGCGCGTACAGGCGCAGCAGGTCGTGCAGGCGGTAGCGGTCCTGACGTGACGTCATCAGCAGGCCCGCCTCCAGCAGTTCCTCCAGGAGGTCCTCGGCGTCGGGCAGCGGGACGCCCGCGACGACCGCGGCGGGTGCCACGCCGAAGTCGGTGCCGGGCACGAGCGAGAGCAGCCGGAACATCCGGGCGGCCTCGGGAGCCAGCCGGGAGTACGACAGCGCGAAGGCGGAGTTGACCCGCAGGTCGCCCGCGCTCAGCGCGTCCAGCCTGCGGTCCTCGTCGGCGAGCCGGTCGGCGAGCCGCCCGAGGCTCCAGTTGGCGCGGGTGGCGGCCCAGTTCGCGGCCACCCGCAGCGCCAGCGGCAGATGACCGCACAGCTCGGTCACGACGTCCGCGGCCTCCGGCTCGGCGTCCACCCGCCCGGCGCCCACGACGGCACGCAGCAGCGCGGCCGACTCCCCCCGGTCCAGCACCCCGAGCTCGACGCGCCGCACCCCCTCCAGACCGGCGAGGGTACGGCGGCTCGTCACCATCACGAGCAGGCGCCCCGCTCGCGGCAGCAACGGCCTGACCTGGGCCTCTCCGGCGGCGTTGTCCAGCACCAGGACCGCGTGCAGCCCGGCGCCGACCTCCTGGTACCGGGCGAGACGCTCCGCGTCGCTCATGCGGGCCACCTCGGCGTCCGCCACGCCCCACGAGCCCAGCAGCCGCGCCACCGCCTGCTCGGGCGGCAGGGGCCGCTCGTCCAGGCCCCGCATGTCCACCAGGAACGCCCCGTCGGGGCAGGAGGACGCCAGTTCCTCGGCCACCCGGACCGCGAGGGTGGTCTTTCCGCTTCCGGGCGGGCCGAACAGCACGGCCGCGGGCGGCGCGCTCCCGTGGCCCTCGGCGGCCTCCTGCGCGAGGGCGCGCAGCGCGGTCAGTTCCCCCTGCCGGCCGACGAAGTCACGCACGCCCCTCGGCAGGGTGTGGGACGAGGCCCGCCCGGACTCGGCGGGCCGCACGCCGGGACGGGCGGCGCGGGCGGCGGCCAGGAGCCGCGCGTGGGCGGCCTCGTCCAGCTCCAGACCCTGGGCGAGCGCCGTGATCGTGCCCCGGTGCGGACGCCGGCTCCGGCCCCGCTCCATGTCGCCGATGGCGCGCCCCGAGACCCCCGACGCCTCGGCCAGTTCCTCGATGGTCAGCCGTCTGCTCTGCCGTAACGCGCGCAGCAGCCGGCCGAACGGCGCCGCGATCCCCACCCCGGTCTCCACCGCGTGATGATACGTCCGGCCGCCGTCGTCCTCGGTCCGGCCGCCGTCGCCCTCCGTCCGGCCGCCGTCCTCCGGCCGGCCGGGATGGCCGGGACGGCCGCGGGAGCAGGTGGTTCAGGACGGCGGCCGGATCCAGGCGGCCGTCCCGGCCGAGAGACGGTGGCCGGCGACGGCCACGGCGGCGAGCGGCACCAGCACCGCCACCAGGGCCCACACCAGATGGCCGTTCAGGATGAGCCCGGCCCCGGCCAGGGCGCCGAGGAACATGGCGAGCACGGACAGGATCCGGCGGCCGGGGCGCGGGGCCTCGCCGCCCGCCGGGGTGGAGTCCGCGGCCAGGCCCGTCAGGGTGAGGGTGAGCACGGTGGTGGTCAGATCCGTCACGCCGAGGCGCCGGGCGACCGCGTTCTGCAGGCCCATGGCGAGCCCCAGGAGCACGATCAGGGTGTACTGGACGCCGGTGGTGACCCGGCCGCCCGAGACGGCGGCGACCACCACGGTGACCGCGACCAGCAGCGTCTGCACCGCCGCCGCCGACCCCAGCAGCCGCCCCCGGTGCGCGGCGAACCGGGTACCGATCCGGCCCCCGGTGAGCGCGCCCAGGAGGAACGAGACCATCGCGACGGCGGACGCGAGCGCGGACAGGCTCTCGGCGCCCGCCAGGGCGAATCCCAGGAAGACCACGTTGCCCGTCATGTTGGCGACGAAGACGTGCCCGAGCGCCAGGTAACTGACCGCGTCCACCAGCCCGGTGACGACCGTCAGCACCAGCAGCAGAGGGGACAGCGGGCCGTGCCGGTCCGCCCGGCCCGGCACCAGCGTGCGGACGGCGTCAGTCAGCAGCCGGCGCATACCGCGTCCCTTCCGCCGCCGGCGCGGACCGGTGCAGCACCACGCGGGTGAGCAGGCCGCTCGCCGGTCCTGCGGCGATCGCCGCGACACCGGCCCACACCGGCCAGGGGGTGACGCCCAGCACGTGGTCCAAGGACCAGCGCCCGGGCCCGGCGAGGGCCAGGGACGCCGCGACCACGACCAGGACGAGCGGGTACTCGTAGCCGTCGTTCTGCACCCACAACCCCTGGGGCCACTTCACGGTGCCCGCGACCGTCATCACGCCCATCGCCGTCGTCGCGGCCAGGGGCGTCAGCAGCCCCGCGGCCAGGAACAGGCCGGAACCGATCTGACCGGCCCCGGCGGCGAGGGCGGTCAGCCGGCCGCCGCGGAACCCGTCCCGGCGGAACTCCTCGGCCCCGCCCGCCCATCCGTCGCCCCCGAGCCGGAAGCTCACCTTCTGCACCCCGTGCCCGGCGATGAGCAGGCCCACCACCAGCCGGAGGACCAGCAGCCCAGCGTCCATCACGTCCCCGCCCGTTCCTGCCTGTTCTGTCTGTTCTGCCAGTTCTTGACGTTCCCGCCGTACGGGGCTCAGCCGGCGGCGTGGGAGCCGATGACGGCGTGCGCGTAGACGATGCCGAGGCCGTAGGCGCCGCCGTGCTCCTTCACCACGTCGGTCACGGCACCGTACGTCTCGGTGCGGGCCCAGTCGCGCTGCAACTCCAGGAGCACCTGCACCCAGGTGACGGGTACGACGCCGGCCTGGACCATGCGCTGGATCGCGTGCTCGTGGGCCTGCGGGCTGACGCCGCCGCACGCGTCGGAGACCACGTAGACCTCGTAGTCCTGGGCGAGCGCGGAGAGCGCGGGCAGGACGACGCAGACCTCGGTCCACAGACCGGCGATGACGAGCTTTCGCCGGCCGGTCGCCTTGACGGCCTCGACGAAGTCCACGTCCTCCCAGGCGTTCATCGACGTGCGGTCGACGACCTTCTGCTCGGGGAAGACGTCCGCCAGCTGCGGCAGGAGCGGTCCGGAGAAGGACTCGGCGGCCACGGTGCTCAGCACGACCGGCACGTCGAAGGTCCGGGCTGCCCTGGCCAGGCCGACGGTGGCGTTGATGATGGCGGTGCGGTCACCGCTGCCGGTGCCGAAGAACATCTGCGGCTGGTGGTCGATGAACAGCACCGCGCAGTTGTCCGGGGTGAGCAGGTCGGGGCTGGGAGCGGCGGTGACGTCGGCGATGGCGACCATGGGTGTGGGCCTTCCTCGGTGGTGGAGTTCGGACTTCAGGGGATGGACTTGAGGCTTCAGAGGTCGAAGCAGGGGTCGAAGGGGGTGCTCGTGACGTCCGGGGCGAGGCCGCGCGCGACGCGCCACCGGTGGTGTTCCCGCGACGCGGCGACGGCCTGGCCGAGCGACTCGGCCTGATGCCAGCCGGACGGGCCCGGGCCGGACGAGCGGGACGGCCGGGACGCCTGGTAGCCGCCGAAGTGCGCCACCGGGCTCCAGGCGGGGCTGACCGGCGGCAGCTCCTCGTCGAGGCCCTCGTACTCGGCGGCCGCGTGGACGATCCGGCCACCGGTGACCGTCAGCAGTGACTCGATGTGCGCGATGTCCGGCTCGGGCACGGTGAAGTAGTCCTCGGACAGCACCGCCAGGTCCGCGTAACACCCGGGCCGCAGCACGCCCTTGACCTCGGCCTCGCCGGTCAGCGCGGCCCCGGCGCGGGTGAACATCGCCAGTGCCGTCCCGCGGTCGACGCGGTTCGCCGGCGGGCGCAGCGCCAGGTCGCTCACCGTGCGGCCGCTGACCAGCCAGTGCAGCGCGACCCACGGGTTGTAGGTGGAGACCCGGGTGGCGTCCGTGCCGGCGGCCACGGTCAGGCCGCGGTCCAGCATGGCCCGGACCGGCGGGGCGTCCGCGGCCCGGCCCGGACCGTAGCGCCGCAGGAACGCCTCGCCCTGGAAGGACAGCCGGTTCTGCACGGACATCGCGCCGCCGAGGGCGGCGACGCGGTCGAGGCTCTCCGCGCTCACGGTCTCCGCGTGGTCGAACAGCCAGCGGTTCCCGGCCGGGAACAGCCCTTCCGCGGCGAGCTTCTCGAACACCGCGAGGTCACGGCGGATGGTCTCGTCGTAGGTGGCGTGCAGCCGGAAGCCCCATCCGTTCTCCATGAGGAGGCGCACCGCCTTCTCGAACTCCGTCTCGTAGTCCGGGGCGAGCTCCGGCCGCGGCTGGGCGAAGTTCTCGAAGTCGGCGGCGGCCCAGGTCAGGTTCTCCCCTGCGCCGTTCAGCCGCAGCCACGCGTCCCCGTCCCCGGGGCGGGTCGTCCCGACCCAGCGGGTCAGGTCGTCGATCTCCTGCCCGGGCGTCTGCGGGAAGAGGTGGTAGGCGATGCGCAGGGACAACTGCCCGGCCCGGGCCAGGTCGATGACGGTGGCGTAGTTCTCGGGGAAGTTCTGGAACCCGCCGGCGGCGTCGATCGCCGAGGTCAGACCGAAGCGGTTGAGCTCGCGCAGGAAGTGCCGGGTGGAGTCGCGCCGGTCCTCCGCGCTCTCCAGAACCGGAGCCTTGGCCAGGGTCGAGTAGAGGACGAGCGCGCCGGGCGCGGCCAGCAGCATGCCGGTCGGCTCCCCGTCCCGGCCCCGCACGATCTGGCCGCCCTTGGGGTCGGGGGTGTCCCTGGTGAAGCCGGCGGCCTTGAGAGCGGCCCGGTTCAGCACGGCCGACTGGTACAGGTGCAGCACGAACACCGGGGTGTCGGGGGCGGCCGCGTTCAGCTCGCCCACGGTCGGCAGCCGGCGCTCGGCGAACTGCTCGGCGGACCAGCCCCCGACCACCCGTACCCACTGGCCCTTGGGGGTGCGGGCCGCCTGCTCCCGCAGCATCGCCAGCCCCTGGCGCAGGCTGCGTACGCCGTCCCAGCGCAGCTCCAGCACGTAGTTGAGGCCGCCGCGGATCACGTGCAGATGGGCGTCGTTGAGCCCGGGAACCACCCGGCGCCCGAGCGCGTCGACCACCCTCGTGCCCGGGCCGACGCGGGCGGCCACGTCCTTGTCGTCGCCGACGGCCGTGATCACGCCGTCGCGGACGGCGAGTGCCTCCGCGCCCGGGCGGCCCGGGTCGCCCGTGTGCACCTTGGCGTTGCGGACGACCAGGTCCGCGGCGTCGTCCAAGGCGTGGGGAAGCAGCCCGCCGACGGGCATCGCTGACATCTTCGGAAAACCCCTCCGGGCAGAGTGACGTCGACCCGGTCCTCGGCCGGTTCGCTCATCACGCTAGGCACGCCGGTGCCGCGCCGGAGGGGTTCCGGTCCGACCGTGCGCGGTGGGGACAGCGGGGGTGCGCCCTGCGGCAAGTGCCGTCGTCACCGCGCCCGGCCGGGAGGTGGAGAGTTCAGAACTTGGGGCGGGGGGACTGGGACTGGACGAGTTCCTCGGCCTCCGCCTCCGTCTCGACGGACGGCGGGGAGCCCGCCAGGGGCTTGTTGGCGGTCTCCCGCATGCACAGGACGGCGATCACACCGACGGCCGCGGCGCCCGTGGCGTAGTAGGCCGGCATGAGGGTCGAGTCGAAGGCGCTGATCAGAGCGGTGATCACCAGGGGTGTCGTGCCGCCGAAGACCGACGTGGCCAGGTTGTAGGCCACCGACAGCGACCCGTAGCGGACATGGGTGGGAAAGATCGCCGGGAGCGCCGCCGACATCGTGCCGAGCATCGTCACCAGCGACAGCCCCATCAGCAGCAGCCCCAGGGCGATGAGGACCACACTGCCCTGCCGGATGAGCAGGAAGGACGGCAGGGAGAGGAAGAGGAAGCCCAGCATCCCCGTCATCAGCAGCGGCCGGCGCCCGTAGCGGTCCGAGAGCCGCCCGACCTGGTTGATGAGGCACATCTGCAGGACCATCACGATGAGCAGGATCAGCAGCCCGTGGTTGGTCCCGTAGCCCAGTTCGTCGGACAGGTACGTCGGCATGTACGAGAGCAGCATGTAGTCGGTGATGTTGTACGCCGCGACGAGCGCGAGGCACAGCAGCAGCGGCCGCCAGTAGCGCGTGAAGATCTTGCCGAGGTCGGCGGCGGCCGAGGTCTCCACGGCCTCCGCGGCCTCGCTCGCCTTCACCTGGCCGCCCTCCAGCTTCTGGAAGGCCGGCGTCTCGTCCAGCTTCAGCCGCAGGTAGAGGCCGATGAGGCCGAGCGGGGCCGCGATGAGGAAGGGCACGCGCCAGCCCCACGCCAGCATCTGGTCGTCACTGAGCAAGCTCTGCAGGACGACGACGAGGCCGGAGGCCCCGACGTAGCCGGCGAGGGTGCCCAGCTCCAGGAAGGAGCCGAAGAAGCCGCGCCGCTTGTCGGGCGCGTACTCCGCGATGAAGGTCGAGGCGCCCCCGTACTCCCCGCCGGTCGAGAAGCCCTGCACCAGCCGGAAGAAGATCAGCAGGGCCGGGGCCCACAGGCCGATGACGGCGTGGGAGGGGACGAGCCCGATGGCGAAGGTCCCCACAGCCATCATGATCATGGTGAGCGACAGGATGCGCTTGCGGCCGACCTTGTCGCCGAGCGGCCCGAAGACCATGCCGCCGAGGGGCCGGACCAGGAAGGCCACCGCGAACGTCGCGAAGGAGCTCAGCAGCTGGGCGGTGTCGTTCCCCGAGGGGAAGAACACCTTGCCGATGGTCGAGGCCAGATAGCTGTAGATGCCGAAGTCGTACCACTCCATCGCGTTGCCGAGGGCGGCGGCCTTGGTGGCCCGCTTGACCGCCGCCTCGTCGGTCACGGTGATGTCGCTGCGGCGCAGCTTCGGGTGGCGTCGCTTCTCGATCGCCCGGAACAGCACCCGGTGCCGTCTCACGGCCGCCGGGTCCACCGACTCGTCGTTGTCGGGCGCCGCCATCACGTGGTTCCTTTCGCCGGTCGTCTTCCCAAGCACAACGCCTGCACAGATCTCGCGCGCTCAAACGAACCCCTTCGCGCGGCGTCCGGTCGAGCACGCTGAGTAGTGCCCGGGTGCTCAGGGTGAGAGCCGGCCCACTCCGGCCCGGCCGGTGTGTGCCGGTGGCCGGGCCGGGGAACTTGGGTCGCCCGAGTGCGGCCGGTGAGAGGAGCCCAGGTGACGGCAGCAGCGCCGGGCGGGCGGGACCAGGGCGCGCGGGCGGGCGGCGACGAGCCGGACCCGCGCCGCTGGCGGGCCCTGTGGGTCACCCTGGTGGCCGGTTTCATGAGCCTGCTGGACGTGTCGATCGTGGCGGTGGCCCTGCCCACCGTCCAGCGCGAGCTGGACGCCTCCGCCGCACAGGTGCAGTGGGTGGTGTCCGGCTACGCCCTGGCCTTCGCCCTCGCCCTCGTCACCGCCGGGCGCCTCGGCGACGCGCTGGACCGGCGCCGCATCTTCCTGCTGGCCCTCAGCGGCTTCGTCCTGTTCAGCGCGGCCTGCGGAGCGGCTCCCACCATCACCCTGCTGGTGGCGGCACGCCTCGCCCAAGGGCTGGCGGCCGGCTTCATGGCGCCCCAGAACTCCGCGCTCATCCAGCAGATGTTCCGCGGCGCCGAACGCGGTCGGGCCTTCGGCTTCTTCGGCGCCACCGTCGGCATCTCCTCCGCCGTGGGGCCCCTCACCGGCGGCACCATCCTCGCGCTGGCCGACGGCGCCCAGGGCTGGCGTTGGATCTTCTACGTCAACGTCCCCATCGGCATCCTCGCCGTCCTCCTCGGTCGCCGGCTGCTGCCCCGCACCCCGCGCTCCGGCCGGGGACACGTGGACCTGCCCGGCGTGCTGCTCCTCGGCCTCGGCGTCCTCGCGCTCATGTACCCGCTGGTGCTGGCCGAGGCCGGCGGCCTGGGGCGCCTGTGGTGGCTGTTCCTCGTCGGCGCCGCGCTGCTCGCCGTCTTCACCCGGTGGCAGCGCCGCCTCGTCGCCCGGGGCACCCAGCCGCTGCTCGACCCCCGCCTGTTCACCACCGTGCGCGGCTACGCCGTCGGCGCCGGTGTCGGCACGCTGTACTTCATCGGCTTCAGCGGCGTCTGGCTGGTCTTCGCGTTCTTCTACCAGAGCGGCCTGGACTTCTCCCCGTTCCGCTCCGGCCTCGCCGTGACTCCCTTCGCCCTCGGCTCGGCGTGCGCGGCCGTGGTGTCCGGACGGCTGGTGGACCGGCTCGGCCGCCTGCTCACCGTGGGCGGACTCACGGCGGTGATCGTCGGCCTCGGCGGTGCCGCGCTGCTGCTCCGCTTCGCGCCCCTGGACATCGCGCCCTGGCTCGCCGCCCCGGCCCTGTTCCTCGGCGGCGTCGGCAGCGGCTGCGTGGTGTCACCCAACATCACCATGACGCTGCGGGACGTGCCCGTGCGCATGGCGGGTGCGGCGGGCGGGGCCCTGCAGACCGGTCAGCGGCTCGGCGCCGCCGTGGGCACCGCCGCCCTGCCCGGGCTCTTCTACCTGGTGCTGGACGGGAGCGACGACTACCGGAACGCCCTCGTCGCCGCGATGGGCGCCGGCCTCGTCGGCATGGCGGCGTCCCTGGCCCTCGCGATGTACGACTGGCGGCGCGACCGTCGGGCGGGGGAGCCGCACCCGACGTGCCCGGACGACGTCGCCCACAACCCCGTGCACGCCCGGCAGACGTGACTCCTTCAGCGGGGTTGCGGGCGGGGTGCCCGTGGGGGTGGGCAGTCCTGAGTCCTTCAGCGGGGCTGCGGGCGGGGTGTTCGTGGGGCGGTGGGGAGTCCTGAGTCCTTCAGCGAGGCTGGGGGTGGGGTGTTCGTGGAGCGGAGGGGAGACCTGAGTCCTTCAGCGGGGCTGCGGGCGGGGTGCCCGCGGGGCGGTGGGGAGACCTGAGTCCTTCAGCCGGCCTCGGGCGGGGTGGCCGTGGGGCGGTGGGCAGTCCTGATTCCTTCAGCGAGGCTGCGGGCGGGGTGCCCGCGGGGCGGTGGGGAGACCTGAGTCCTTCAGCCAGCCTCGGGCTGGGTGGCCGTGGGGCGGTGGGTAGTCCTGAGTCCTTCAGCGAGGCTGGGGGCGGGGTGGCCGTGGGGCGGTGGGCAGTCCTGATTCCTTCAGCGAGGCTGGGGGCTGGGTGGCCGTGGGGCGGTGGGGAGACCTGAGTCCTTCAGCCGGCCTCGGGCGGGGTGTCCGTCGGAGGGGAGACCTAACTCCTTCAGCCGGGCTGCGGGCAGGGTGCCCGTGGGGGCGGAGGGGAGACCTGACTCTTTCAGTCGGCCTGGGGCCGGGGTGGCCGTGGGGTGGGCGGCAGGCCCGACTCGCTCAGCCGGCCTGCGGCTGGGGTGCCCGCGGGGCGGACGGCGTGTCGTCGTCCGCGAGCTCGCCGCGGAGGGCGGCGAGGGTGAAGGCCGTCATGGACGCCAGGCCGAGCAGGGCGAGCGGCCCCCAGATCGCCGGTATCGCCCAGAGCGGCCAGTCGTTGGCCGACTGCGCCCAGAGCGTCAGGATCGCCGTGATGCCGAGGGCGATGCCGTGCCACCGCACCACGGTCGCCGCAGCGGCACGACGCCGGTTGCCCCGGGCGAGGAGGGCCCACGCCCCTCCCACCAGGGCCGGCAGTCCGAACGAGACGCCGGCGAGCGCGCCGCCCAGCCGGTCCTCGGGCCAGCCCACGGGGCCGGAGGAGGTCGGCTGCCGCCGCCCCTCGGCGTCCCGGACCTCGACGACCTGCCCGTGCCAGACCAGCCCGACGACCTTCTCGCCGGGCTCCATCTCGGACAGGACGGGCTCGGTGTTCCGGAACGTCACGTGCCAGGGCCGGCCGGACGGCGGCACCAGCTCCGCCTCCGGCGGCTCGCGCCGCTCGTTGCGGTGCATGTCGGCGGTCCGCACGGTGAAGCCCTGCTCCCACACGCACGCCGACGCGCGCACCGGAACCGAGGTACAGGCCGGCGCGGAGCGGAACTCCCGCTCCCGCTCCAGTGCGCCACGGACCTGGACGGCCGACACCACCCCGATGACGAGAACCACGACACCGGACAGCAGCCAGGCGACGGACCGCAGCGTTCCGCGCGTCGACGACCCCACCGTGCCTCACCCTCCCGGCCGACCCCTGCGGACGGAGCCCGCCTCACCACACGAGGGCCCGGCGGCCCTCCGACCGGGAGAGTGTGCCACGGCCGGCGTGTCCGTCGAGCCGGGGACCTGACCGCTCTCCTGCTGCTCCAGGCCCAGCCGGAGCAGCAGCCGGTCCTCACCCGGCCCGTAGTGGTCCCTGCGTACGTCTCCCTCGGGGACGAATCCCAGCGACGTGTGCAGCCCCAGGGCCGCCTCGTCGTCGGGGCGGACCGCCAGGCGGGCCTCCACGGCGCCGTCGCTCCCCAGACGGTGCAGGGCCGCGAGCATCAGCCGCCGCCCGAGTCCGCGGCCGCGCCGGTCACTCTGCGGGAAGGCCTCCCCGTCGAGGCGGACGAGCTCGGAAAGGTCCTCGGCCCGCACCGTTCGTATCCGCGCGTCAGGGTGCGGCATGAGGCAGTGGCGCGGCTCGGCGGACGGCGCAGAACGACCTCTCGGCGGAACCGGCATCCGCCCAGCATCGCGTGGCGCGACCTGAGCGTTCAAGAGGCCGGCCGGCGCTTTGCCCTCGGCTGCTGCGATGCGCCCCGCTTGCCACCGCCGCCGTCGTGGATGGCGTGAAGAGGGGCGTCCGGGCCCGACCCCGTTGATACCTTGGGGCATGGAATCGAGATCACCAGGAGAACTCCCGCGACGGAACGCGGACGCGCCCTGGGACCATTTCGACACCCGGGCCTACATCGAGCACAACTACCGGAGTGTTTCCGATGTGGACGCGGAGATCATATCGATAGTCCGTGACCATTTCGCCGATCATTTCTCCCGGAATCCTGAGCGCCCGGCCCGCGGTATCGACGTCGGAGCCGGCGCGAACCTGTATCCGGCCCTCGCGATGCTGCCCTGGTGCGAGCGGATCACCCTGCTCGACCGCTCCCGGAACAACTACCGCTATCTCAGGGAACAGCGGGACGGCTACGACCCGGTCTGGGACCAGTTCTGGGACATCCTGAGCCGGCACCGGGCCTATGCCGCGCTCACCCACGAACGGAGGGAGAAATTCCGCCAGGTGGTGCGCGTCGAGCAGAACGATCTCTTCAGTCTGACCGACCGGCAGGGGCGCTGGTCCCTCGGAACCATGTTCTTCGTTGCCGAATCCCTCTCCACCTCCTACGAGGAGTTCCAGCACGGAGTGGAGTGCTTCCTGCGCGCACTCGCCCCCGGCGCGCCGTTCGCCGCCGCGTTCATGGAACATTCGAGGGGCTATGAGGTGGGCGGACAGTGGTTTCCCGCCTGTGACGTGAGCGAATCACAGGTCTACGACTGCATGGCGGGATGGTCGGGAAAGCTGGAGACCCGACATGTCGGCCGGCCGAACGAAGTGCGCGCGGGCTACACCGGAATGATCGTTGCTTGCGGATTCCGCGATCTGGGTATCTCCTGAGTCCCCCTTCCCGGGGGAAGGGGCCGAGGGGGGCCGGTGCATGCGGATCACGTCACGTCAGCACCTGCCGGACATCCGGCAGACGGTCGCCCGCCGGGAGGTGTGACCCGTGCTCGTCATCGCCGCCTCCGACAAGGGAGGCACCGGCCGCTCCGTCACCAGCGCCAACCTCGCCTACCAGCGGGCGCTCGCCGGTGACGACGTGTGCTACGTGGACTTCGACTTCGGCTCGTCGTCCTCCGCCACCGTCTTCGACGTGCCGGAAGCCGCTCACGGTGTGGCGCAAGGCGGCCTGCACTCCTACCTGGAGGGCGACAGCGGCGAGCCGCTCCGGCTCGACGTCTGGCAGCGGACCGAGCATCCGGTGCTGCTCGACAGGCCCCCCGGCTCCGGCCGGCTCGTCCTGTTACCGGGGGACGTGAGCGGCGGCGAGTTCGCCACCGACGAGGAGAACCTCAACCGGTGCGTCGACCTCCTGCTCCTGCTGAACAGCGAGTTCGACATCGTCATCGTCGACCTGAGCGCGGGACGCAGCTACGCGATGGACATGGTGCTGGAGGCCACCGCCCGGCACCCCCTGCGCAATGTCGAGACCCGCTGGCTGGTCTTCCACCGCTGGACCCGCCAGCACGTGAACGCCGTGCACGGCCTGGTCTTCGACCGGCACGGCATCCTGCACGCCGGGGCGGACCGGGGCCACGACCGGGACAGACTCGACGCGTCCGTCCGCTTCGTCCGCACCGCCGTCCCCGACCTGGGGTCGGCGCTGTGGTCCCAGGTGTCACCCGCCCAGGCCGCCTGGATGCACTGGTGCGACAACCAACTGGCCAGGCTCGCCGCGCGCCTGGGGGTCGGGGAGAGCAGGGTCCTCGGCACCGTCCCCCTGGAACCGGTCCTCCAGTGGCGCGAGCAGCTGATCACCGGGGAGGACGTAAGGATCGCCGGCAAGGAGACCCTCGAGGCACTGGAGGAACTCGCCCGGAGGCTGACCGACGACACGTACTGGGAGCTGCCGTGACGGACGCCGTATTCCAGGAGACCACCGCGGAGCCCCGGACCCAGTCCGTACCGCTGTCCCATCTGTCGCTGGAGCTCGGGCACCTCTACATGGAGGACTTCGAGGGCGGCCCCGGGCGGCTGCGCCGGCACTTCGAGCGGGTCCGGCCCTGGGTGGACGCGGTCCACGCGGACGCCGCCGCCCAGGCGGGCGGCAGACGCCCGCGGATCAGCACCTGCTTCCTCGTCGACGACTACTTCACCCGCTTCTCCACGCCCGCCGACGTCGTACCGGCTCTCGTCGAGGAGGCCGGGCGGGCCGGGCTCGTCATCGACTACCTGGCCCGGGAGTCCGGGTGCGCCGTCGCGGACAAGGTCCCGCTCGCCGAGTCCGTGGTCGCCCGCCTGGTCGCCTCACCGCCGCCCGGCAGCCACGGCCTGCGCCCGCCGGTGAGCGAGACGGGCTGGCTCGCCAACGGACAGCGCAGCCCCGCGCCCCGCACACCACAGGCCATGAGGAGAGCCGGCCCCTGGCGCCCGCCCCAGGAGACCTCGGCCCGCCGGCACTCCGTCTTCATGGACGTCGAGCTGTGGAGCGACGACGAGGACGGACGGCGGCAGTGGTCCTGCCCCCTCCTCGCGGCGGTCTGGCAACTGGCCCGCCTCGGCCTGCTGCGCAACGAGGGCGAACCCGTCCTCACCCCCCGCCCGGGCGACACCGGGCGGCTGCCGGACGACTGGGACGAACTCCCGCCGCTGCTCCAGCTCAACGCCTCCGCCACCCCCTTCAGCGCCTACCGCACCTGCTCCGTGCTGCCGCACCGCTTCCTGCCGGTCGAGCACGCCGTACGGGTCGTCCTCGACCAGACCGAGGTGGACGCCGGGGCGCTCCGGCAGATCGCCGAGCGGTCCGCCCGCGAAGGCACCCCCGTGCCGGAGGCCGTCGCGGACCGCGTCACCTACGTCTTCCACGCGGGGCCGTGACCATGGGCGCCCCGGACGAGACGACGGACACGGTGCTGGCCTGCGGCGAAGTGCGCACCTGCCTGCTGCCCTGCCTCCAGCCCCTGGACATCCGGGCCGCGGCGCACCTGCTGCGACTGCGCCCCGACGAACGGGTCCGCACGTCCGAACGCCCCAACCTGCACGCCCTCTCGCCCGACCTCCTCACCGGCGTGGACTGCCGGCTGCCCACCTCCAACGGCGCGAAGACCCGCGCGGTCGGAACGGTCGCCGCCCGCGCGGCACTCACCGAGGGCCGGGTCCTGCAGACCACCGCCTCCTTCCGGGCCCCGGCCGCCGGACCGGACCAGAGGCAGCCGTGGGGGCACTACCTCGTGCGGCCCGGGATCGTGGAGCCGCTCGGGCGACTGCCCGCCGAGGCCGTCGCCCGAGGGATCCTGGCCGGCGCCCGGCACGGCGAACTGGACCCCGGCCTGGTCGCCGACGGCCTGCTCACCCGGATCCTCAGACACCCCCTGCTCGACCAGAAGGTCCCCTTCACCTCACGCCACACCCGGCTGCGCTGGGCGGCGCTGCGGGCACCCGAGGGCGAAGCGCCCTCGCTGGTGCGCTTCGTGCTCGCCGACGAGGACCTGCGGACCGTGGAGTTGCGCGTCCCCGACACCGTCCGGCCGTCCGCCGTCATCGGCCTCTGCGAGGACCTGGCGCTCCACGACTGGCTCCTGACCACGCTCGTCCGGATGCTCGACGGCAGCCGGCCCGGATCGCCGGAGGGACCGCCCGCCGTGCTCGCCCTGCGCCCGGCCGTCGACCACCTGCTGCACCTGTGGATGCCCGGGGCACGGGTGGACCCGGCCCTCGCCTCCCTGTGGGAGGTGCTCGAACAGCACCCCGGATTCAGCCTGCAGTGGCGGACGCTGGTCCAGCGCATCCGGGACCAGCTCGCCGTGCAGGCGATCCCACTGCTGCGCGAGGCACTGGCCTCGCGTTGAGCGGATCAGCCGAGCAAAGATCCCGACGGGGAGAGGCAGGACATGGCCGGAGCGCCCGGAGCACCGACGCCCAGTACCACGGGGGGCCCGCGGGTCCCCCCGCTCCTGTTGAAGACACTGGTCACCGTCGTGGTGGCCACCATCGCCTATGTGATCACCAACCTGATCGACCAGGACCAGGACGAGCTGTGGAAGCTCGCCGTCTCCATCGTCATCGGCGGCGCGGCCCTGATCGTCCAGTACCTCATCGACTTCGAACGGCGCCTGGGGCTGGTGCAGTCCGGCCAGGAGGACCAGCGGCGCGAGGTCCGGGAGACCCTGACGACCCATCACCAGGACATGAGCCACCTGGTGGAGCTGAACTTCTCGCGCATCAGCGACGCGACCGAACTCTTCGGCGAGGTGGAGCGGTCACGGCTGCGCTCCGACGGCGTGGCGCGGCTGGCCCGCTTCGCCACCCGGGTGGGCGCGGTCGGCCCGGACATCCTGCGGGACTTCGCGCTGGAGGAGATCAGCCGCCTCGCGTCGCTGCTGGAGAGCCTCACCACGATGACCCACGAGTGCCCGGGGGAGAACCACGACTGGCTCATGGACCTCACCAAGTGCGCCCAGCAGAGCATCTACGCCACCAGCAGCTACGTGGACCAGGCCTTCTGGCGCAGCGACCCGGCCGACCGCTATCTGCAGGCCCAGGAGGACGCCATCAAGGAACGAGGGGTGGCGATCAGGCGCCTGTTCATCGTGGAGAGGACGGACGACATGGACGAACTCAACGGGATCTGCGAACGCCAGCGGGAGCTGGGCATCGACGCACGCGTCGTCGCCCTCTCGGACCTGCCGCCCAACGCCCGCGGGGAGATACGCGACGTCGTCCTCTTCGACGAGGCGCTCTGCTACGAAGTCCACACGGACATCCGGCAGGAGAACCCCTGGACCTCGCTGAACGCGCGCACGTCCCACATCCGCGACCAGCAGAAGCGGTTCAACAAGCTGTGGGGGTACACCGAGTAGCGCCGATCGCCCATGCTGCCGGTATGCGTTTCTCCGTCAACATCCCGAACTTCGGTGACTTCGCCGACCCGCGCAACGTCGCGACCGTGGCGGCCGCCGCCGAACAGGCCGGCTGGGACGGGCTCTTCGTCTGGGACCACGTCCTGCACCGGCAGCACCAGGGGCGTCCCTTCGCGGACCCCTGGATGCTGCTGACCGCCGCCGCCCTGGCGACCTCACGGATCCGGCTGGGCACCCTGCTGACGCCGGTTCCCCGCTACCGTCCGCAGCAACTGGCCCGACAGGTGGCCACCCTGGACTGGCTCAGCGGCGGCCGGGTGGTCTTCGCCGCCGGCCTCGGCGGTCCCGTCGAGGACGAGTACCGCAGCTTCGGCGACACCGCCGAGCCCCGCGTCCTGGCCGAGCGGCTGGACGAGGGGCTCGATCTGCTGAGGCGCTTCTGGTCCGGCGAACCGGTGGACCACCACGGCCGGCACTACGAGGTCCGGGACGTGGCGCTGCTGCCCGCGACCGTGCAGCGGCCCGGCCCGCCGGTGTGGATCGGCGGGTTCTGGCCGCGGCGCCCGCCCATGCGGCGGGCGGCGCGCTGGGACGGCGCGGTACCCCTGTTCGAGACGGCCCGGCACGGGCATGCGCCGGACGCGGCCGAGGTACGGGAACTGGTCGCCTATGTGCGCGAGCACCGCACGGCCGGGGACGGGCACCCCTTCGAGTTCGTGCTCGGCGGTGCCACGCCCACGGACGCGGCCGGGGCCAGGGACGTGATCGGCCCGCTGCACGACGCGGGCGCCACCTGGTGGGACGAGCGGCAGGTACAGACCGGTCCCGACCTGGACCGGCTGCCGCCGGTGCTGCGCCGCGTCGAGGCGGGTCCGCCGGTCCTCTGATCGCCGCTCGGCCTCCGCCACCCGCCCGCGGATACGACGCAACCCCAGGCTCCGGGCCTGGGGTTGTTCCGGGCGCCGACGAGTGGATCACACGAAGGCGCTCTGGCCGGTGATCGACTTCCCGACGATCAGGGTGTTCATCTCGCGGGTGCCCTCGAAGGAGTAGATGGCCTCGGCGTCGGCGAAGAACCGGGCGATGTCGTGGTCCAGGAGGATGCCGTTGCCGCCGAAGATCTCCCGGCTCCACGCCACGACCTCACGCATCCGGGAGGTGACGAACGCCTTGGCCAGGGCGGAGTGCTCGTCGCGGAAGATGCCGGCGTCCTGGAGGCGGGCCAGCTGCACCAGCATGCCCCACGACGCGGTGATGTTGCCCAGACTCTTCACGAGCAGGTCCTGCACCAGCTGGAAGCCCCCGATCGGACGGCCGAACTGGCGGCGCTCCCGGGCGTAGTCCAGGGCCAGTTCGTAGGCGCCGGCCATCACGCCCAGCGCCTGCCAGGCCACGCCGCTGCGCGTGGCGCGCAGGATCTCGGCGACGTCCCGGAAGGAGTTGACGTTCTGCAGCCGGTCGGACTCCGGCACCCGGACGTCCGTCAGGGTGATCTCGGCGTTCTCGACGATCCGGAACGCGACCTTCTGCTCGATCTTCACGGGGTCGAAGCCGGGCGTGCCCTTCTCGACGACGAAGCCCTTGACGTGGTTGTCATCGACGTCCCGGGCCCAGACCACGACGAGGTCGGCGAAGGTGGCGTTGCCGATCCACTTCTTGGCGCCGTTCAGCACCCATGTGTCGCCCTCGCGCCGCGCGGTGGTGCGCATGCCGCCGGCGACGTCGGAGCCGCCGAGGGGCTCGGTCATCGCGAACGCGCCGATCCTGTCCATCGCGGCCATCGCCGGGAGCCAGCGGTCGCGCTGCTCCTGGTCGCCGCCGGAGTGGATGGAGTACATCGCCAGGCCGTTGTGGACGCCGAAGAAGGTCGACACGGAGGCGTCGGTGCGGGTCATCTCCAGGGCGAGCAGGCCGCTCAGCAGGTTGCTGACGGCCGGGCGGTGCTCGCCGTAGCCCTCGTAGGGGAGTCCGGCCAGGCCGGTGTCGCGGAACAGGGTGACGAGCTGCTTCGGGAACTCGCCCTTGGCCCAGTGCTCGTTGACCAGCGGCTTGACCTGGTCGCGCATGAGGGCACGGGCCTTGAGGAGGATCTTGCGCTCCTCGTCCGGGAGCAGCGACTCGTAGTGGTAGAAGTCCGCGGTGAGTTCGTCGGTGAGCGGGGTGACGGTCGGGGTGGTCATCTCAGTTCTCCTCCTTCGGGGTGGTCGTGCCGGCGGCGCCGGACAGGGCGTTGAGAACCGCCAGTTGCCTGCGGTCGCGCGTCTCGGCGAGCTCCGCGTACGAGGCGGAGCCGTAAGCCTCCTCCACGGCTGCGATGAGCCGTTCCTGTGCGGCGGCGTCCCGCGCCGGGCCGTCCGTCAGGCTCTGCATCGAGGCGCCGATGTGCTCGACGAGGTGCCGGTAGCCGCCGGGTCCGCCGCCCAGGTGGGCGCCGAGGAACGGCCCGACCGTCGCCCAGCGCAGCCCCAGTGAGTTCGTCATGACCTTGTCGAGGTCCTCGGGGGTCACCACGCCCTGCTCGACGAGGTGGGCCGCCTCGCGGCTGAGCGCGTTCTGCAGGCGGTTGCCGACGAAGCCGGGGATCTCCTGGCGCTCGACGACGGGGGTGCGGCCGACCGAGGTGTAGAAGCCGACGGCGGCCCGCACGGCGTCCTCGCCGGTGCGCTCGCCGGGGACGACCTCCACCAGCGGGACCAGGTGCGGCGGGTTGAAGGGGTGGCCGATGAGGACGCGGGCGGCGTCCTCGTCCGCCAGCTCCCCGGCGAACGCGGTCGACGGGATCGCCGACGAGGAGCTGAGCAGCAGCGCGTGCCCGGGCGCCTCGCGGGCGAGGGTGGCGAACAGGTCCCGCTTGAACTCGACCCGCTCGGGGCCGTTCTCCTGGACGACGTCCGCGCCCCGGACCGCCTCGGCGACACCGGGCGCGAGGTGCACCCGGTCGGCGAGGCCGGTCACGTCCAGGCCGCGGGCGGCCAGGTGCGGGGCGTACCGGTCCAGGGCGTCCGCGACGGCCTCGGCGAGGTCCTCGCGCGGGTCGCTCACCCGGACGGCCAGCCCGTGCGCGGCGAACAGCGCCGTCCAGGACAGTCCGATGGTCCCGGCGCCGATCACGGCCGCCGTACGGAAGGTGCGGTTCATCGGGCGGCTCCCTTCAGGTAGTCGTGGACCGGCTCGACGCCCGCCAGCGTCAGGTCGGTGAGGATGTGGCTCGCGGAGACGACCTCCAGCACCGGCAGGTCGGCCAGCGGGGCCAGCACGTGCTGGTACAGCTGGAGGCGCGCGGGCCCGGTCCAGGCCCCCTTGACCGTGACGTCGGTGATGCGGGTGCGGACGAGTTCCTGCACACGGGGCAGTCCGTCGTAGCCGGGGACCGTCTTGAGCATGAACGTCGGCACGGTGATCTGCGCCTCGGCCTCGCGCCGGTCCAGCTCGTGGTGCTTGTAGCCCATGGTCGCGGTGGCGACCCGCAGGGTGCCGTGGTCGAGGGTGCCGACGAGCGCGCCCGAGTCGACGTACAGCGACGGCGAGCCGATGACCTTCGGGTAGGCGGAGACCTCGCGGCCGGAGGCGGTGGCCGGGAAGCTGTCGAGGTGCATCGCGTGCAGGTACTCGCCCCGTTCACCGTCGAAGCGGACGGGGATCGCCTGGCCGGCCTCGGTGTAGGGGCCGTAGCCGCTGACGTCGCCCATCTTCATGACCTCGAACCGGACCAGCGGCTCGTCGATCCGCAGCGGTTCGGGGACGACGGCCTGCAGCGCGTCGGGGTCGGTGCGGTAGACGACGTTGAGGTACTCGCGGTCGGTGAACCGCGGGACGGTCGGCGCGTACGCCGGGCTGCCGAGCGGGGTGGTGAGGTGCTGTCGTACGTCCTCTGCCTTCATGCCGGCCTCACCGTCCCGCCCACCGCGCCGGGCGGCGCTCGGCGAAGGCGGTCATGCCCTCGCGGACGTCGGCCGAGGCCATCAGGCCGCGCATCTCCTCGCGTTGGAAGGCGAAGGCGGCGGCCTCGGGGGCACCGTCGGCGGCGCGGGCGACCCGCTTGACGGCCGCCAGCGCGAGCGGGGCGTTCTCCGCGAGCCGTTCGGCCAGGCGGAGTGCCTCCTCGGCGGCCCGGCCGGTGGCGGTGACCCGGTTGGCCAGGCCCAGTTCGCCGGCGCGGCGGCCGTCGACGGGCTCGCCGGTCAGCAGGAGCTCCATGGCCAGGTGGTGCGGGATCCGCTTGGGCAGCCGGATCACGCCACCGCCCGCGGCGATCAGCCCGCGCTTGACCTCGGGCAGACCGAACCGGGCGTCCTCGGCCGTGACGATCAGGTCGCAGGCCAGGGCCAGTTCGAAGCCGCCGCCCATGGCGTGGCCCTCCACCGCGGCGATCAGCGGCTTGGCCGGGTCGGCCTCGGTCAGGCCGCCGAAGCCGTGGCCCTCGATCTCGGGTGACTCGCCGCGCAGCGCCGCCTTGAGGTCCATGCCGGCGCTGAACGTGCCGCCCTCACCGGTCAGGACGCCGGCCCGCACGGTGGGGTCGGCCTCCAGTGCGTCGAGTGCGCCGGCCAGGGCGGTGGCGACCGCGGCGTTCACGGCGTTGCGGGCCTCGGGACGGTCCAGGGTGATCAGCAGGGTGGAGCCGATCCGTTCGGTGCGTACCACCGGGGTTTCCGGGGTGCTCATGGTGATCCTCCTGTGGTGGTCAGCGGGCGGCGGCGTCGAGTTCGGCGAGGACGTCCTCGGTGTCCTGGCCGGCGACCGGGGCCAGGCGGCGGATCGAGCCGGGGGTGGCGGAGAAGCGCAGCGGGATCCCGATGGTGCGGACGGTGCCCTCGGTCGGGTGCTCGACGGTGTCGAGCAGGTGTCCGTCGCGGACGTAGGGGTCCTCGTGGGCACGGTCGAGTTCCAGCACCGGGGCCATCGGGATGCTGTGCTTGGCGCATACCTCCGCCCACTCCTCGGTGGTCAGCGCGGGGGCGCAGGCCTCCAGGAGCGCGGCCAGGTCCTCGTGGTCGGCGCTGTCGATGGCCTCGCCGTTCACCCGCGGGTCCTCGGCGAGGTCCGGGCGGCCGGCGGCCGTGAAGAAGTCCCGGTAGTTGCGCGGGTTGTAGGGGATGACGCAGGCCAGGCCGTCCTTGGTGCGCACCGCCTTGTGGCCCTTGAGCATCGACAGCGGGAACCCGGTGGGACCCGTCTCGGGCACGTGCGTGTGCCCCGCGAGGTGCTCGACCAGGTTGAACGCGATCAGCGTGTCCGTCATCGGGATCTCGACGAGCTGGCCCTGGCCGGTCCTCTCCCGGTGCAGCAGGGCGGCGAGCACGCTGTAGGCGATGGTCAGCGAGGAGACCTTGTCGCCGATGATGGTCGGCAGGTAGACGGGCTCGCCCAGTGCCCGGTCGGCGATGTCCACCAGCCCGGACGCGGCCTGCACGGTCTCGTCGTAGGCGGCGTTGCCGGCCCGGTCCGAGTCGCCGCGGAAGCCCTGGGCGTGCGCGTAGACGAGCCCGGGGTTGCGCTCGGCGATGTCGTCGTAGGACAGGCCCAGGCGGTGCAGGGCGCCGGGCCGCATGTTGGTGATCAGCACGTCCGCGGTGTCGATCAGCCGCAGCGCCCGCTCGCGGTCGGTGTCGTCCTTGAGGTTGAGGGCGACGCTGCGCTTGTTGCGGTTGACGTTGAGGTTCAGCGGGGTCATGCCCGGCGTGGTGCGGTAGTGGCCCACCCGGACGGTGTCGGCGGGCGACTCGATCTTGATCACGTCGGCGCCCAGATCGCCGAGGATCTGTGCCGCGTAGGGACCCATCACGACGGTCGAGAGGTCGATCACCCGCACGCCGTCCAGGGGACCGGCGATGGTGTTCGTCTTATCCGTCATTGTTTCTCTCACTCCCGCTTCGGCAGATCTGTGTATCTGCCAACTAAGCTAACAAGGGGAGGCTGGAGACGGAATGACCATATGGCGAAAAGCGGTATGACCGCAGAGGTCATACCGCTTTATCGTGTACTGTCCGGGGTCAGAGTCGCAGTGGCTCGGCGAAGACCTCGCGAGCGGCCGCGGCGACTTCTTCCAGGTCACCGCCGTCGACACGGTCCTTGCGCCACAGCAGCCCGGTTTCGAGGCGGGGCTGGAAATCGGAGAACGGAAGGACGGTCACATTCTCCAGTCGGTAATTCTGCATGGGGCTTCTCGGGTCCAGCATCGAAACGGAGAATGCCAGGCCACTGGCGACTATTTCGGAAACTCCGTCGAAAGTGACGCTGCTCAGTCTGATGCGTTTTTTGATACCGCGATCGGACAGCTGCTGGTCGAGGCCGCGGAAATACGCGGTGGTCGCGGCGGCGGGAGAGCCCGCGTAGGCGAGATCGGTCAGCTCGGCGAGGGCGACCGACTCGCGGTCGGCGAACCGGTCCCCGGGGACGACCGCGCCGAGCCGCTCCGACATCACCGGCAGCTGCTCCAGCGCCGGGTCACCGCCGACCGGGAGCCGGGCCAGGGTCAGCGCCAGTCTGCCGTCGCACACCGCCTCCACCAGACGCTCGCTGGCACCCGGCCAGCGCTTGATCTCGAACCGGTCGCGCACCCGCTCGGCGAGGGCGTCGACCCGCTCGCGCAGATCCGGGTGGATGCCGCCGGGGATGCCGAGCAGCACCGTGGTCCGCCGCGGCCGGGCCGTCTCGTCCAGCCGCCACTGGATGGAGTCGACCTGGTCCAGGACACCGCGCGCGATCGGCAGCAGCGCACCGCCGGCCGGGGTGAGCCGCACGTGGTGGGTGTCGCGGTCGAACAGCCGGTGTCCGAGTTCGTTCTCGAGGTCCTTGATCCGCCGGCTCAGCGGGGACGCCGCCATGTGCAGTTTGCGGGCCGCGGTGGAGAAGTTCAGTTCCTGGGCGACGGCGACGAAATAACGCAGGTGTAGGAGCTCCACGGCGCCCACCCTAAGGGGTGCCGCGGAAGGGCCCGGGCGCGCCTTGCGGGCGGTGCCCGGGCCCTGGTCCGAGGCCTGTGACAGTATCGGCGCAGGGGCGGGGCCGCGTGCCGGGGTCGAGGCAGAGGAACGAGTGGGATGAACCGGCCACCAGGAATGATGGACGTGGCACGGGAGGCCGGCGTCTCGCACATCACCGTCTCCCGGGTCATCAACGGCCACCCGTCGGTACGGCCGGAGACCCGGGCCCGCGTCGAGGCGGCGATCAGCAAGCTGGGCTATCGCCGCAACAGCGTGGCCAGGGCCCTCAAGAGCCGCCGCTCCTCGACGATCGGCGTGGTGATCGTCGGGTCGGACCTGTTCGAGCTGCCCCGCATCCTGCTGGGCGTGGAGACGGCCGCCAAGCAGGCCGGTTACTGGGTCAACCTGGCGAGCCGGCAGGGCGAGAGCACCACCGACGACCTCGTGGAGACCCTGCGGCGGCTCACCGACCAGTCGGTGGAGGCCATCGCGGTCGTCACCGACCGGCCCGTCGCCGTGGAGGCGCTCTCCGGCCTCGCCTTCGGAGTGCCGGTGGCGGTGGTGATGTCGGGCAGCGCGCCCCACCCCGACCTGAGCTTCGTCCAGGTCGACCAGGAACTCGGCGCCCGGCTGGCGGTGCGTCACCTGCTCGACCTGGGGCACCGGAACATCGCCCATCTGACGGGCGCCCTGCGGACCTTCGACGCCCGGGCCCGTGTCGAGGGATGGCGCGCCGAACTCGCCGCCGGGGGAGCACAAGGAGCCGTGCTGGAGGGCGACTTCGGCGCGGAGAGCGGATACCGCCTCGCCCAGCGGCTGTGCGCGGACGACGCCGGCCTGCCCACCGCGGTCTTCGCGGGGAACGACCAGATGGCGATGGGCGTGCTGGCGGCGTTCGCCGAGCGCGGCGTGAGGGTGCCGCAGGACGTGTCCGTCGTCGGGTTCGACGACATGAAGGGCGCCGGATACCTCGTGCCGGCCCTGACCACGGTCCGGCAGGACTTCGTCCACCTCGGCAGCAGCGCCATCGAGTTGCTGGTG
Source organism: Streptomyces olindensis (assembly GCF_040645895.1). Classification (NCBI taxonomy): domain Bacteria; kingdom Bacillati; phylum Actinomycetota; class Actinomycetes; order Kitasatosporales; family Streptomycetaceae; genus Streptomyces; species Streptomyces olindensis. The sequence goes on from NZ_JBEYZD010000001.1 coordinate 173,625, forward strand.
CGGATGCTGGGCGGGGAGCAGGCGCAACGGCACAAGCTCGCGCCGGAACTCGTCGTACGGCGCAGCACCGCCGTGCCCCGGGCCGATTACTGAGACCCGCGCAGCGGGACCTGCCCGGGCCCGGGAGTGCCGCGCGGTGCGGCATCAGGTGTCGAACCGCACTCCGCCGAGCCACGTGACGTTGTCGGGGTCGTGGTGGTCGAAGACGGGGCTGCGGCCTGTGTCCAGCTCGGCGATGCGTGCCATCTCGTCGTCCGTGAGCCGGAAGTCGAAGAGGTCGAGGTTCTCCGCCATGCGTGCGGGCCGCACCGACTTCGGGATGACGACGATCTCGCGCTGGACCAGCCAGCGGAGGGCGATCTGGGCGACGGACCTGTCGTGGGCCCGGGCGATGTCGACGAGCACGGGGTTGTCGAAGAAGTCCTGGCCGCCTTGGGCGAGCGGTCCCCAGGACTCGTGCTGGACGCCGTGGCGGCGCATCAGGTCCTGGTCGGCGGTGCGCTGGAAGAGGACGTGCGTCTCGATCTGGTTGGCCGCGGGGACGACCTCGTTGTGGGTGATCAGGTCGGCGAGCCGGTCGGGGTAGAAGTTGCTGACCCCGATCGCCCGGGCGCGGCCGTCCCGGTTGAGGTCCTCCAGGGCCCGCCAGGCGCCGTAGTAGTCCCCGTAGGGCTGGTGGAGCAGGTACAGGTCGAGGTGGTCGAGGCCGAGGCGGTCGAGCGAGCGGTCGAAGGCGCGCTCGGCACTGTCCCGGCCGTAGTCCTGGATCCACAGCTTGGTGGTGATGAACAGTTCGTCGCGGGGGATGCCGGCGGCGGCGATGGCCCGGCCGACGGCTCGCTCGTTCTCGTAGGCCGCGGCGGTGTCGATGAGGCGGTAGCCGGCTTCGAGCGCGTCCTCGACGGCCTGCTGGGTCTGCTCTTCGGGGATCTGGTAGACGCCGAAGCCGAGGAGCGGCATCCGGACGCCGTTGTTGAGGGTGACGTGGGGAATCTTCACGGTCATGGTCGGGGCCTTTCTCTTTCCGGGGGCCGGGTCTCTTTCCGGGGGCCGGGCAAGGGGTGTGGTGGTCAGCGGTGCAGGATGCCGGGCTGGGCGCCGGGTGCGGGGGTGGGGCCGGTGACGGGGACGTCGCCGAGCGCCTGGTCGACGGCCGCGAGCAGATCGTCGGAGAGCCGCACGCCGGAGGCGGCGGCGTTGGCGTGGACCTGTTCGGGGCGGGAGGCGCCGGTGATCGCGGAGGCCACCTCGGTGCGGCGCAGGACCCAGGCCAGCGCCAGGGTGGGCATGCTCATCCCGGCCTGTTCGGCGAGGGGGACGAGGCGCTGGACCGCCTCCAGGGTGGCCTCGCTGTAGACGAGGTCCTTGGAGACCGCCATATCCGCGGAGGCGAACCGGCTGCCTTCGGGGACGGGCTGTCCGGGCTGGTACTTGCCGGTCAGGACGCCCTGGGCGAGCGGGGACCAGACGACCTGGGAGATCCCGTTCGCGGCGCACAGGCCGAAGACCTCGGCCTCGGGGGCCTGCCAGAGCAGGGAGTACTGCGGCTGGGAGGAGACGAACAGGTCGGGGCCGGCGATGTCGACGCCGGCCTGGATCTGTTCCGGGGTCCACTCGCTGAAGCCGATGTAGCGGGCCTTGCCCTGCTCGACGACCTTCTGGAACGCCTCGACGGTGTCCTCGATCGGCACGGTGGGGTCGAAGCGGTGCGCCTGGTAGAGATCGACGTAGTCGGTCCTCAGGCGGGTGAGGGAAGCGTCGATCTGCTTCGCGATCTGTGCGGGAGACAGTCCCTGGTCGGCCGGGTCGTCCGACATCGGGAAGTGGACCTTGGTGGCCAGGACGTAGGAGTCGCGCGGGTGCGCCGAGAGGATCTCGCCCCAGGCGGTCTCGGCGGCTCCCCGGCCGTAGACGTTGGCCGTGTCGAAGAAGTTGATCCCGGCGTCGAAGGCCGCCTCGGTACAGGCCCGGGTCCGGTCGGCCTCGATGCCGCCGGAGTAGGTCAGCCAGGAGCCGAGGGAGATCTCGGAAACCCTCAGGTCCGAGCTGCCGAGTGCGCGGTATCGCATGAGTGCTCCTCTGGAGTGCGGGTGTGCGGTTCGGCCGTACCGGCCGTGTCAGCGGCGCGCTGCTTCCGCCCTGCGGTGCGAAGCGGCCAGCAGCCCCAGCGGCAGCAGGGCTGCCAGGGCGAAGGCGAAGCCCGCCAGCGACGGGCCCTTGAGGCCCAGGCTCGAGGTCAGGGCGATGCCGCCGAGCCAGGAGCCGGCGGCGATGCCGACCTGGAACGCGGAGGTGGCCAGGGCCATGGGCAGCGACCGGCCTGCTCCTGCGATGCGGACGACCTCGCCCACCACGACGGGGTTGTTGGCGAAGCCGGCCGCGCCGAGCAGCACGACCAGGACCACGGCCACGACGCTGTCGGTCGCCCACACGGTGACGGCGGCCAGCAGCGCGGCGGTCAGAGCGGTGGCCGGGATGAGCGTGCCGTAGGGCCGCCGGTCACCGAGGCGCCCGCCGACCGTGGTCCCGGCCAGGGCGCCGACGCCGAAGCCGAGCATCGCCAGCGGCACCACCGCGGGCGCGAGGTGAGCGCGGTCGGTCAGCAGCGGGGCGACGTAGCTGTACGCGGCCATGATGCCGGCCTGGATGAGCGCGATGGCCAGGTAGACCAGCCACAGGCGCGGATACCTGAGCGCGGCCGTCTCGGCGCGCAGGGAACTGTCGGCACGCGAGGTGGCGGCGGGCAGTTGGCGGGCCACCACGGCGGCGGCCGCCACGGCGAGAGCGGCGAGCACCCAGAAGGGGGCCTGCCAGCCACCCACCTGTCCGGCCGCCGTACCCAGCGGGACGCCCACGATGTTGGCCAGGGTGATGCCGCCGACCATCACCCCCATGGCGCGGGTGCCGGCGGCCGGTCCCGCGGCGGCGGTCGCCACCACCGCGCCCACGGCCCAGAACGTGCCGTTGCCCAGCGCGGCGGCGAACCGGCCGACGAGCGCGAGCCCCAGGCCGGGGCTGAGCGCGCCGACGACGTGCCCTGCGGCGAAGACCAGGAGCGCGGCGATCAGCACCGAGCGGCGCGGCAGGCGCTGGGTCGCCATGGACATCACCGGCGCGCCGATCATCATGCCGACGGCGAAGGCGGTGATCAGCGTTCCGGCGCCGGAGACGCTGACACCGAGCGTGCCGGAGATCTCCGGCAGCAGGCCGGAGACGACGAACTCGCTGGTGCCCATGATGAAGGCGACGGCACCCAGCAGCCACACCACCGGCGGCAGCTTCACCTTCCCGGCAGGCACTGCCGTGCCGTCGTCACCTGCGAGCGGTGCGGCGGACGAGGTGTCCGGCTGCGTGGACGAGGTGTCCGGCTTGGTGGACCGGGTGTCCGGCTTGGTGGACGAGGGGGGACTCACTGACGATCCTTCCGGGAGAGCCGGCGCGGGCCCCGGTCATCCGAAGGCGTTCCGCCGAAGCGGCCTGCGCGCCGAGGTGGTGCGGACGGGGCCCTTCAGGCCCGCCGCATTCCACGGAACCAGCTGCCGGCCCTGGCAGGCAGTCACGCCTGTGAGGGGTAACAGCAGGGACCCCCTCGTGCCGGGAACGCGACCGGCACACGGCGCGTCACGTCATGGCCCTTCGCCGATGGTCATGACCGGTCACGGCCGGCGTACTCGAACCACTCCACGTACGCCTCGGCCGCGTCGCCCCCGGCGTCGCCGGTGCCGTACAGGCCGATGTGGACGCCGACGAACCCGCCGGCCCGTTCCGTGCTGAAGAAGGGCCGTTCGATGCTTCCCAGGGTCGTCCGGGTGCCGTCGTCCTCGACGTGGAAGGTGTAGCCGGACGCGTCGCTGTCGACGGCGAGGACGACCTCGGTGCCCGCCACGGCGACCGCCGCGAGGCGGGTCGCGGCGCCCGCCTCACGGGCCGTGAGGACGACCCGAGGTGTGCCGGAGGCGTCGACGGTGAGGCCCAGCGTGGCGTGCTGGTCCTGGTTCTGGAAGACGGCCAGACCCGCTTCCTGGGCCGGCGCCGCGGCGGCGAAGCGGATCCGGGTGGCGGTGCGCGCGTGCAGGTGCTGCTGGCGGCGTGCGATGAACGCCGGAGTGCCGGTCGAGGTGAGGGGCTCGGGGGAGAGACGGATGGTCAGGCCGCCTTCGGGGGTGGGCGATACGAGGTCGTCCACCGGTCCGCGCAGGCTGTTCCACTCCGGGCCGAGCGGGCCGCCGAACCCGTACCGGACCGGCCCCTCGGGCGCCGGCTGCACGGACGCCGCCGTGGCTCCCGCGGGCAGCCGTTCCGACAGTCCCACCCGGCCGGTGTCCGGTGCGAAGACGGGACCCCGGGCAGTCCACGCGACGGGGACGAGGAACACCTCGCGGCCCAGCGTGTGCGTGCCGTCGACCGGCCGCACGCCCAGGGCGACGGCCCAGGTCTCACCGGCGGGGGTGTCGACGAGGTCGACGTGTCCGACGTTGTGCACCGGCTCCGCCGCACCGCGGTGGCGGTGGGTGAGCAACGGGCTTCTCGGGTCGGTCGTGTAGGGGCCCGTGACGGCGTCGGAACGGGCCGCGGTCACGGCGTGATGGTGTTCCGTGCCGCCCTCCGCGGCGATCAGGTGGTACACGCCGTCCCGCTTGTACAGGTGCGGCGCCTCGACCCAGGCGCCGCGCATCGCGCCGTGCCACAGGACATGCGTCGGGCCGGTCAACGCCAGGGCGTCGAGGTCGAGTTCACGCATCCACAGCTCCCCGGGACCGCCCGCGTCCGGCTGGACGGCATCACGGCAGGCGGTGAACCAGCAGCGGCCGTCGTCGAAGAAGAGTGACGGGTCGATGCCCTCGGCGTCCAGCACGATCGGGTCCGACCAGGGGCCGGCGGGGTCGGAGGCGGTGCACAGGAACGTCACGCTGCCCCGACGGTCCCGCGCGAGGGTCGCGACCACGTAGAAGGTGCCCCGATGGTGCCGGATGGTGGCGGCCCACAGGCCGTCGGAGACGTCCAGCCCGGCCAGCGGAACCCGGGGCGACCGGTGCACCACATGCCCGAGCGGTCTCCAGTTCACCAGATCGCGGCTGTGGAAGACCGGAATCCCGGGATAGTACGCGAACGACGACGTGACCAGGTAGAAGTCCTCCCCGGCCCGGCAGACCGACGGGTCCGGATGACTGCCGGCGAGAACGGGATTGGCGAAGGTCGGCACAGGGACGCACTCCGAGACGGTGTGGGGGCGGGAGCGGGTTCGGCGGGACGAGGCCTTGACAGCTTGTTAACGTTAACATCACCGTTGTTCCGAGCAACGTCCGAGCGCGCGGAGCCATCGGCGCGCGGACTCCCGGCCGCAGGGCTGAAGGGCCGGCCCGGTCCGTCACGACTCACAGAGAGAAGCGGTGCATGCCGAAAGCCCAGGAACCCGTCGAGCCCATGACCTTCCCCGCGCACTTCGTCCTCGGTTCCGCGACGGCCGCCTACCAGATCGAAGGCGCCGCCGACGAGGACGGCCGCGGCCCCTCCATCTGGGACACGTTCTCCCGCACCCCGGGCCGGACGTGGAACGGCGACACCGGGGACGTGGCCGCCGACCACTACCACCGCCTCGACGAAGACCTCGACCTCATGGCCTCGCTGGGCCTGCGGGCGTACCGGTTCTCGATCGCCTGGCCGCGCATCCAGCCCACCGGCCGGGGCCCGGCCAACCCCAAGGGCCTGGACTTCTACAGCCGTCTGGTCGACGGCCTGCTCGACCGGGGCATCACCCCCGTGGCCACCCTCTACCACTGGGACCTGCCCCAGGCCCTCGAGGACGAGGGCGGCTGGACGAACCGCGCCACCGCCTTCGCCTTCGCCGACTACGCCCGTGTCGTCGGCGAGGCCCTCGGCGATCGCGTCGCCGTCTGGACCACCCTCAACGAGCCGTGGTGCTCCGCCTACCTCGGCTACGGATCCGGTGCCCACGCACCCGGCCGCACCGACGGGGCCGCGGCGCTGACGGCGGTGCACCATCTCAACCTCGCCCACGGCCTGGCGGTCGAGCAGCTCAGGACGGTCACCACCAACCAGCCGCAGTACTCCATCACCCTCAACTTCCATGTCCTCAGGGGCAGGGGCCACGGTGCCGAGGAGGCCGTGCGGCGCATCGACGCGCTGGCCAACCGTTCCTTCACCGACCCGCTGCTGCGCGGCCGTTACCCGCAGGACCTCATCGAGGACACCGCCGACGTCACCGACTGGGCGTTCGTCCAGGACGGCGATCTCGCCCGGATCCACCAGCCCCTGGACCTGCTCGGCGTCAACTACTACGCCACCACCGCCGTCCGCCTGTGGGACGGCACGACCCCGCGCCAGCAGCACGACGGCCACAAGGACGTGGGCGGCTCACCCTGGCCGGGCTCACCGAACGTCGAGTTCCTCGAACAGCCGGGCCCGCACACCGCCATGGGCTGGAACATCGACCCCGACGGCCTGGAGGAACTCCTCCTCGACCTCCACCGGCAGTTCCCGGGCCAGCCCCTCGTCATCACCGAGAACGGCGCGGCCTTCGACGACCAGGTCTCCGCCCGCCCGGACGGCACGTACGCCGTCCACGACCCCGAGCGCGTCGACTACCTCCACCGCCACCTCCGCGCCGCCCACCGGGCCCTCGCCGCGGGCGTCGACCTGCGCGGGTACTTCGTGTGGTCGCTGATGGACAACTTCGAATGGGGCTACGGGTACGCCAAGCGCTTCGGCATCGTCCACGTCGACTACGAGACCCAGCGCCGCACGCCGAAGGACAGCGCCCTGTGGTACCGGGAACTGGCCCGGACGGGCAGCATCCCGCCGCCCGCACTTCCACGATGACATCGTCCAGGCCCGAAAGGACTGGAGGGAAGGCACCCGGTTCGGGGGGGACGAGGGGTACGACGGCCGGCGGGGCGTGAGCGTGCTGTCCTTCTCGCGGTGCTTTCCGCACGGGCAATGGCCGGAATTCACTGGCGCTTTGGCGAAATATTCTGCGGCACTTGCTCGGTTTGTGGCCTGAAGAGGGCTAGGCGAAATATCAGAATGCATTTTCTCGAGATCCGCTCGCACCTTCCTGGCACGCTTGGGGCGGCGCAGACGGCCGTGGGGCGCAGTCACGCCGAAACTCTCACCGTCGACCGGAAAGAGGAAGAAATGCGATCTTCTCTGGCCAGGGTATTCGTCACCGCGGGTGCCGTCGTCGGCATCGCCGTCGGCTCTCTCGCGGGTGCGAGCGCGAGCGTGGCGGCCCCCCAGGCAGCCCATCCCGCGGTCAGCAGCGGACAGCTCTCCCCCCTCGCGGTGAACAACCTCGGCCTGAACACGGAACGGGCCAAGAACTGGCAGAGCTGCCTGAACGCCTGGGGCTTCAACGCCGGTACCGAGGACGGGCAGCTGGGCACCAACAGCTGGAAGGCGGCGCAGCGGATGCTCAACGCCTGGGGCTACAACGCCGGTACCGAGGACGGGATCGTCGGCCCCAACACGATCACGGCGCTGCAGAAGTTCTTGAACAACGTGGGCGAAAACGCCGGCACCCCGGACGGGATCGCCGGACCGCAGACCAGGGCCGCGTTCTGGAATTACAACGCCACGGGCTGCTGACAGCGGACCCCGCGCATCGCGTCGGGCCGGTCGAGCGGGGTGCTCGGCCGGCCCGGAAACGTCATCCGAAAGCGGCGCGGCGCCGCGGTTTCACGAGCAGCAGCCCGAGCCGCCGCCCGGGCCGGGCCGGACGCCGTGGAGGTCGTCGTCGTGCCCGGCCGCGATCCGTGCCCATTGCGCGGTCGGCCGTCCGTTCTCGCGGAACTGCGCGCCGGAGGGCTCGTACGGCTGTGGCCAGCCGGGCGGGGAGTCCTCCCAGGCCTCCTGCCGTCCGTAGACGGTCATGTCGAGGATGCCGTACGAGGGCGCCATGGGTTCGACGCCGCGTCCGGTGGTCCAGTACGTCTCGAAGACCCGGTCCTCGTCGCGGAGGTAGATCGCCTTCATGCCGAAGTGGCGGCCGGCGACGAGCCGTTCACGTGACGCGGCGGGGACGGAGTACCAGGGCATGTCCCAGCCCATGAAGCGGCGGTAGCGGTCGGACTCCTCGTACGGGCCCTGGCAGAAGACGGCGAAGGTGACGTCACGCTGGTGCAGGTAGGACAGTTCGAGGACCTGGCCGGTGAAGAACGTGCAGCCCTCGCACTGGTCGGCGGCGGCACGGCCGTCGTGCCACATGTGGTACGACACGAACAGCTGGGTGCGGCCCTCGAAGACGTCGATCAGGGGGACCTCTCCCTTGCCGCCGGTGAGCGGAGTCGACGGGTCCACCTCGGTCATGGGCAGCCGTCGCCGTGCGGCGGCGATCGCGTCGCCCTCGCGGGTGTGCGCCTTCTCCCGGACGCGCAGGGTGTCGATCGCGGCCAGCCACTCCCGACGGGAGACGACCGGCGGCTTGTTCTCATCAGTCATGTCCGTCTGACCCGGCGGCCCGCGAGAACTCATCGGTCATCGGTGGATCCCGGACCGGAGTGCCGCGCCTGCCGCGGCAACGGCGCGCCGGTCACGCGGGCTTGGCCGTCGGGGACGGCACCCGGGCCCGGCTGCCGGGGACAGCGCCGTACCGGGTGGCCAGCGCCGCGGCGCGGTCGCGCAGGATCGTGCGCAACGACTCCGGGGACAGGGCTTCCGCGTCCGTGCCGAGTTGCCACAGCGCCCACTCGGCGTGCCGCAGGTCCTGGAACGTCGCCTCCAGCCGCAGCCGTCCGTCCGCCTCGGGTTCCGCGGCGCGGACGGCCACGGCGGTGCTCAGCAGGTCTTCCCGCCGCTCGGGGGCCAGCCGGACCAGCACGGCGATATGGCCGCTGGACAGGAACCGCGCGCAGCGTTCCCGCCAGATCCGGTCCAGGTCGACCTGGCCCGGCCGCTGCGCCGGTTCGGGCAGTTCCTCCGCCGCCGACACCCGCGACAGACGGTAGGTGCGGTCGGCCCCCGACCTCGTGGCCAGCAGGTAGCCCCGGTCGCGTACGGTGACCAGGCCGATCGGGTCGACCGTGCGCCACCGCGGTGCCTGGTCCGCGGCCGCGTAGTGGATGCGCAGTCTGTGTCCGGCGAGCACCGCGCGCCGGATCTCGGTCATCGTCGTGCCGGGCACTTCCTCGGTGACCGTCCGGCGTGAGAGCAGGTCGGTCTCCGGCTCGACGAGGATCCGCCGAGCCCCGTCGCTCGCCGTGGCCCGATGGCTCTCGGGCAGGGCGTCGACCACCTTGCGCATGGCCGAGGCGAGCGCCGAGCCGAGGCCGAACGCCTGCTCGCCGCGCCCGGATCCGGCGGTCAGCAGGGCGAGGGCCTCGTCGTGGTTCAGTCCGGTGAGTTCCGTGCGGAAGCCGGGCAGCAGGGAGAACCCGCCGTGCCGGCCGCGTTCGGCGTAGACCGGGACGCCGGCCGCGGACAGCGCCTCGATGTCGCGCAGCACGGTACGGGTGGACACCTCCAGCTCGCGGGCCAGGGTGCCGGCGGTCAGCCGACCGCGCTGCCGCAGCAGCAGCACCAGCGAGACCAGCCGATCGGCGCGCATGCGGGGACCTTATCGAATACGTGACCGAGGGTGTCGTGATTCGTTGAAAGGCTCCTCGTACGTGATCCCGACGCAGCCAAGGGAGTTGCAGTGGCAGTGGAACGAACGGCGGTCAACCCGGTGTCGTGGTCGGTGGAGATGGGGTTCAACCAGGGTGAGGTCGTCTCCGGACACACCCGGACCCTGTACTGCTCCGGACAGACCGCGATGGACGGTGACGGCAGGCCCCGGCACGAGGGCGACATGGCCGCTCAGCTCGCGCTGAGCCTCGACAACCTGGAGGCCGTGCTCGGCGAGGCCGGCATGTCCCTCGCGAACCTCGTCCGGCTCAACGTCTACACCACCGACGTCGACCTGCTGTTCCCGCACTACGGGGTGCTGGCGTCACGGTTGGGCGCCGCCGGGGTGGCACCGGCCACCACGATGCTCGGGGTGACCCGGCTGGCGGTCCCCGGCCAGCTGGTCGAGCTGGAGGGGACCGCCGTCGCGTGAGGTGGCCCGACGCGCCTTGTGCGGTCACGCCTGCGGGGATCATCTGCTGGGTCTCTTTCCGAGACCGGCCCGTATGCTGGACCGCATGAGGCGTACCTCCTTCGCGCAGTGGCCGTGCTCGATCGCCCGCACCATGGACCTGCTGGGCGACTGGTGGACGCCGCTCGTACTCCGGGAGGCCGGCTACGGGATCAAGCGCTTCGACGAGTTCCAGGAGTCGCTCGGGATCGCGCGCAACACGCTGGCCGACCGGCTGCGGCGGCTCGTGGACGAGGGGCTGATGGAGAAGCGGCCCTACCAGACCGAGCCGGTGCGGTACGACTACGTCCTCACCGAGAAGGGGCGGGACTTCCACCAGGTGCTGCTGGCGATGAACCGGTGGGGGGACCGCTGGCTGGCCGGCGAGGAGGGCCCGCCGGTGGTGATCCACCACGACGTCTGCGGGCAGGAGAGCCACGCCGAGGTGGTGTGCGCCGCCTGCGGTGAGCCGATGACCGCCGACAACACCCGCGCCCGGCTGGGGCCGGGCTATCCGCCGCGCCTGGCCGAACGGCCGGATGTACAGGAGCGGTTCAACCGCTGAGTCGAGCGCCCCGGAGGCCGCGGCGCTTCTTGACAAGTGAGTCTTAATGAACAACTTTGGTGGTCAGGGGCGCATGTCCCGCAGATCTGTCGTACTGTGGAGGAGGGCCGGGCCGTGGAATGGACGGGCGCGCCCTATGCGGACAAGCCGACGGTCGAGGTGCCGATCTGGATCGCCGCCCCGCCGGAACGCGTGTGGGAACTGGTCTCCGACATCGGACTCATGCCGAGCCTGAGCCCCGAACTGCAGTCGGTGGAGTGGCTGGACGGGACGTCGCGACCCGCGGTCGGGGCCCGTTTCGTGGGCAGGAGCAGGCACGAGGCGCTGGGGGAGTGGGCCACCACGTCCCACGTCGTCGAGTACGAACCCCTCAGGACCTTCGCCTGGGCGGTCGAGGATCCCGGCCACCCCACGGCCGTCTGGCGCTTCACGCTCGAACCGCGGGACGGCGGCACGCTGCTGCGGGAGTGGATGCAGATGGGGCCGGCCCGTTCGGGCCTCTCCTTCGCCATCGACCGGATGCCGGAGAAGGAACAGAAGATCGTCTTCGTGCGCATGCGTGAGTTCGAGCGGAACATCGGCGCCACCCTGGAGGCGATCAGGAAGCTGGCCGAGGGCTGCGGAAAGGCGGGGGCGTGATGCGTACGTCGACCACGATCGAGGCGTCCACGGGCTGGCCGGAGACGGTGGAGTTCGTCACCGAGGCGGAGAAGCTCGGCATGGACATCTGCTGGGTGGCCGAGGCCTGGGGTGCCGAGGCGCCGTCACCGCTCGGGTACCTGGCCGCGCGCACGGAGCGCATGCTCCTCGGCTCCGCGATCATCCAGCTCGCCACCCGCACCCCGATGGCCATCGCCAGGGCGGCGATCACCCTGTCGAACATCTCCGAGGGGCGCTTCCTGCTGGGGCTGGGCCCTTCGGGGCCGCAGGTGATCGAAGGCCTGCACGGCGTGCCGTTCGCCCGGCCCCTGACGCGCATGCGGGAGACGGTGGAGGTCGTACGGCAGGCCGCCACGGGGGAGAAGATCTCCTACTCCGGGCGGGAGTTCCGGATCCCGCTGCCGGGCGGAGAGGGCAGGCCGATGCGGCTGTCGATGCGCGCCGAACACGACATCCCGATCCACCTGGCGACCCTCTCGCCCAAGATGCTGCGCCTGACCGGCGAGATCGCCGACGGCTGGCTCGGCACCAGCTTCGTGCCCGAAGGCGCCAAGGAGGCGTACTTCGACCACCTGGACGCCGGGCTCGCCGCCTCGGGGCGTTCACGCGCCGGCTTCGACGTCTGCCAGGGCGCCGAAGTGGCCTTCGCCGAGGACGAGGAGGCGCTGCGCGCGATGGTGGCCGGCCGCAAGAAGGAACTGGCGTTCAGCCTCGGCGGCATGGGCTCCGGCACCACGAACTTCTACAACGACGCCTACAGCCGCCAGGGTTGGGCCGAGACGGCGGCTCAGGTCCGGGACCGCTGGCAGTCCGGAGACCGCGACGGCGCGGCCGGTCTCGTCACCGACGACATGGTGCTGGCCACGACACTGATCGGCACCGAGGAGATGGTGCGGGCACGCCTGCGGGTGTGGCGCGACGCCGGGGTCGACACCGTCCGCCTCTACCCCGCCGGCGACACCCTGGACGCGCGCCTCACCACCCTCGGCCGGGCGATCGACCTGGTGCGCGACATGGAGCGTGAGGCGGAACGGCAGGCGGCAGCGGACGCACCCCCCGGCGAGACGGGCGGCACCTCGGGGCACCGGTACACCTGACCGGCGCGCCGCCGGGTCAGTGCCCCGGGGCCGTGATGATCAGGCCCTTGCCGTCGATCTTGCCGGTTGCCATGCTGAACCCCTGCTCCGCCGGGCGGGGAGTGCGGCCAGGACGGGACGCCCACGCACTGACGAGAGAGAGCACATGCCTTCCGCCGACGAACTCATCGGCCACCACACCGTTGACGGCCTCCTGCGCGCCATGCGGACGGCCGCCCCGGACGCCGACCTCACGGCACTGCGCGCAGCGCCACGGCAGATCGCCCCGCTGTCCCTCCGGGAACGCGCCGACCTGCTGCGGGACGCCCTGCTGGCCGACCTGCCCGACGGCTACGCCGCCCTGGCCGCGGCCGTACGTTCCGCCCGGGACAACGACCCGGACTTCACCGGATAGCTGATCTGGCCGGTCACCAGTGCGCTGGCCACCCGCGCGGTCCAGGAAGGCAGTACCGCGGCCTTCGACGATGCGATGGCGCTCCTCGCCGACCTCACCGGGCGTCTCACCTCCGAGTTCGCCCTCAGGACCCTGCTGCGCCACGACCTCGACCGGGCCCTCGGCGTCGTCAGCGGCTGGACCGGCTCGGCGGACGCCCACGTGCGCAGACTCGCCTCCGAAGGCACCCGCCCCTACCTGCCCTGGGCGGTACGGGTGCCGGACCTCATGGCCCGCCCCGGAGCGACCGTGCCCCTCCTCGACGCCCTCTACCGGGACGAGAGCGACTATGTACGCCGCTCGGTCGCCAACCACCTCAACGACCTCAGCCGCGACCACCCCGACCTCGTCATCGGCACGGCCCGCCGCTGGCTGGACGACCCCGACCGGGCCACCGAACGCCTCGTGCGCCACGGGCTGCGCACCCTCGTCAAGCGCGGCCATCCCGGCGCTCTGGAACTGCTCGGCTTCGCCGAGGCGGCCGTGGAGGTCGACGGACCTCATCTGGATCACCACACCGTTCCGTTCGGCGGCACCGTCCGGTTCACCGCCTCGATCCGCAACACCGGTGACACCGAGGCGCGCCTGGCGATCGACTACATCGTGCACCACCGCAAGGCCAACGGCGGCCAGAGCGGCAAGACCTTCAAACTCACCACCCGCACCCTCGCGCCGGGCGAGCAGGTCCAGGTGGCCCGGGAGCACTCCTTCCGCCCGGTCACGACCCGCCGCTACCACCCCGGAACACACTCGATCTCGCTGCAGATCAACGGCGTCGAATCAGCCCGCGCCGACTTCGAACTGGCCCGCCCGGACACCCCCGGGCGTAGTGCGACGACCCCGGCCCCGCGCCCGGGTCCCCGCCGTGAGGGGTAATGACAGGGACCCCCACCGGCCGTCCCGGCTCCCTACGCTGGAATCATGGACAATCGGGCCGAAGTCAGCGCATTCCTGAAGTCCCGCCGGGACAAGATCACGCCTGAGCAGGCGGGTCTGCCGGTGTACGGGCAGCGGCGGGTGCCCGGGCTGCGCCGCGGCGAGGTCGCGATGCTGGCGGGAGTCAGCGTCGAGTACTACACCCGCCTGGAACGGGGCAACCTCGGCGGAGTCTCCGACAGCGTCCTGGACGCGCTCGCCCGGACCCTGCGGCTGGACGACACCGAACGGGACCACTTGTACGATCTGGCCCGCCTGGCCAACAAGGGGCCCGCCCGGGGCCGGCACCGCCCCAGGAAGGTCACCGTACGGCCCAGCGTGCTGCGCATCATCGAGGGCCTGCACGACCAGCCGGCCTACGTGCGCAACAACCGCATGGACATCCTGGCGGCCAACCCCCTCGCCCGCGCCCTGCACTGCCAGGCGTTCGAGTACGAGCCGGTCAACCCCTGCCGGTTCGTCTTCCTGGACCCCCGGGCGCAGGTGTTCTACCGCGACTGGGAGCGCGTGGCCCGCGACGGGGTCGGGGTGCTGCGGGTCGCAGCCGCCAAGAACCCCTACGACCGCGAGCTGCACGACCTGATCGGTGAGCTGTCCACCCGCAGTGACGTCTTCCGCACCCTGTGGGGCGCGCACGACGTGCACGTCTACACCGAGGGGACCAAGCGGTTCCGGCACCCGGTGGTGGGCGATCTGGAACTGGTCCACGAGAGCCTCGGCCTGCCCGGCGACGACGGACTGTCCATCACCGTCTACAGCGCGGATCCCGGCACCCCGGCCGCGGACGCGCTCAAGCTCCTGGCCAGCTGGACCGCCACCCAGAACCAGGCCGAGGATGCCGCGCGGTCCGACACCGAGCACTGACGCCGGATGCGACCCGTTCCGCGGCCTGCCCTGCGCAGCACCACGGTCGCCCGCGCGGCGTCAGGAACGCGTCGCGGCCCGGTCGGACTCGCCGCGCAGGACGCAGAATTCATTGCCTTCCGGGTCGGCGAGGACCGCCCAGCCCGAGCCGTCGGGATTCCGGTGATCGGCGACGAAGGTGGCGCCGATGCCCAGCAGACGCTCCACCTCCTCGTCACGCGAGGTCTCGGGACGCAGACACAGGTGGATCCGGTTCTTGACCGTCTTCGGCTCGGGCACCTGGTTGAAGTAGAGCACGGGCCCCTCGGACAGCAGCACCTGAGTCTCCCGATCACCCGGCTCGGCGTCCGGATCCAGCGGCCGGCCGGTCACCCTGCTCCAGAACCGGGCCAGCTCGTAGGCATCCGCACAGTCGATCGCCACGTTCTGCACCACCGAAACCATGAGCGCCAGCCTCCCCGACTTCCCCGCCGGACGCCACCGGGTTGCCACGGCCGCCACCCCGCACCCGACCGGACCGGGCACAGGATGTCGGGTCCGGCAGGGCGGGTGCCGCGTAGCGTGCTGATCGCCGAAGGAAGGGGACCGGGCATGCTGGAGCGGCTGAACCAGGCCATGGACCACATCGAGGACCATCTCGACCAGGACCTCGACGTCGCCGAGCTGGCACGCGTCGCGGCCACCTCCGAGTACCACCTGCGACGGATGTTCTCGGCGCTCGCGGGCATGCCGCTGTCGGAGTACGTCCGCCGCCGGCGGCTCACCCTGGCGGGCGCCGAGGTACTCGCCGGACGCGAGACGCTGCTGGAGATCGCGGTGCGCTACGGCTACGGCTCCGGCGAGGCGTTCGCGCGGGCGTTCCGCGCCATGCACGGCATCGGACCGGGCGAGGCCCGCCGTACCGGCGCCGCGCTCAGCTCCCAGTCCCGGATGGCCTTCCGCCTCACCATCGAAGGGAGCAGCGACATGCGATACCGCGTCGTGGACAAGGCGGACTTCACCGTCGTCGGGTTCAGGGCCCGGGTACCGCTGGTGCACACGGGCCCGAACCAGGCGATCATCGACTTCGTCCGCGGGATCGACCCGCGGACCCGGGAACGCCTGGAGAAGCTGTCGGACCAGGAGCCGCACGGCATCCTCGCGGTCTGCGACGACCTGGACCCCAGCCGTGCCGAGGGCACCGAACTCGACTACCACCACGGCGTGATCACCTCAGCCGCCCCGCCCGAGGGCACGACCACGCTGGCCGTCCCGGCCGGTACCTGGGCGGTCTTCACGACCTCCGGTCCGGCGCCGCAGGCCATCCAGGAGCTGTGGCGGGACGTCTTCACCGAGTGGTTCCCGTCGAACCCGTACCGCAGCCGCACCGGCCCCGAGATCCTGCGCACCCGCCTGTCGCCGGGCACCGCCGAGGCCGACGCCGAACTGTGGCTCCCCGTGGAGCCCGAGCACGGCTGACGGAACGGCACTGAACTGCACGAAACGGCACGGTGTGGGGGAAGTCTCGCTCCCCGGAAGATCACCAGGTCAACGCCGGTCTGCCGGCCCCCTGTCACGGCCGGACGGCTCGTCCGGAGCGGCGTATCGAAGCGCCCAAATCCCCCTCGTACTAAGATTTCCGGCTTGTTGAGGAGCTGGACCGGACAACCCCAGGCAGACCTGCGGACCCGCCGGCGCCCCGGAGGCATCCGGGTTCGAGACGCGAGGACCGGATGGCAGCCATACACGAGGGCAGCGCTCTCGGCCTGCTCGACGAGGAGATCCGCGACAAGTTCGGCGACACGGCCCGCTTTTCCGGCGGCCCGGCGGCCTCCCCGCGCACGCTCGTCGACGTCTTCGAGGCGTCCGTGCGCTCGTACCCCGACGAGCCCGCCCTGGACGACGGCACGGCCGCCCTCACCTACCGTGCGCTGGCCGTCGAGGTCGAGCGGCTGCGGCGCAGGCTCGACGCGGCCGGGGTCGGGCTCGGGGACCGGGTGGGCGTACGCGTCCCGTCCGGCACCAACGCGCTCTACGTCGCGATCCTCGCCGTGCTCGCGGCCGGTGCCGCCTACGTCCCCGTCGACGCCGAGGACCCGGACGAGCGCGCCGAGTTGGTGTTCGGTGAGGCGGACGTACGGGCCGTCATCGGCGCCGGGCACGAGATCGTCGCGCACGGCACCTCCGGCACCGCCGCCGCGCGTCCCGGCGTCGAGCACGACGCGTGGATCATCTTCACGTCCGGGTCCACCGGCAGGCCCAAGGGCGTCGCCGTCTCGCACCGCAGCGCCGCCGCGTTCGTGGACGCCGAGGCCGCCCTGTTCCTCACCGAGGAGCCGATCGGGCCCGGGGACCGGGTCATGGCGGGGCTGTCGGTGGCGTTCGACGCCTCCTGCGAGGAGATGTGGCTCGCCTGGCGGTACGGCGCCTGTCTGGTGCCCGTGCCGCGGGCGCAGGTCAGGAGCGGTGCCGATCTCGGGCCGTGGCTCGTCGAGCAGGAGATCACGGTCGTGTCCACCGTGCCGACGCTGGCCGCGCTGTGGGAGCCCGAGACCCTCAACGACGTACGACTGCTGATCTTCGGCGGCGAGGCCTGCCCGCCCGAACTGGCCCAGCGGCTGGTCACCGAGGGGCGCGAGGTCTGGAACACCTACGGGCCGACCGAGGCGACCGTGGTGGCCTGCGCCTCGCTGATGACCGGCGAGGAGCCGATCAGGATCGGCCTGCCCCTGGACGGCTGGGAGCTGGCCGTCGTCGACGAGGCCGGAGAACCCGTACCGATGGGCGGCAGCGGCCAGTTGGTGATCGGCGGCGTCGGGCTCGCCCGCTACCTCGACGCCGAGAAGGACGCGGAGAAGTACGCGCCCCTTCAGTCCCTGGGCTGGCCGCGGGCGTACCGCAGCGGCGACCTCGTCAAGGCGGAGCCCGAGGGGCTGGTCTTCCTCGGGCGGGCCGACGAGCAGATCAAGCTCGGCGGGCGGCGCATCGAACTCGGCGAGGTGGACGCCGCGTTGCAGGCGCTGCCGGGAGTCGCCGGAGCCGCGGCCGCCGTACGGACCGCCCGCAGCGGCAACCAGCTGCTCGTCGGGTACGTCGTCACCCAGGACGGCTGGGACCACGCGGCGGCCGTCGGGAAACTCCGGGCCGAACTGCCCGCCGCGCTCGTGCCGTTGCTCGCGCCGGTCGACGAGCTGCCGACCCGCACCAGCGGCAAGGTGGACCGGGCCGCCCTGCCGTGGCCGCTGGAGGGGCTGGAGAGCGCCGGCCCGGTCGAGGAGCTGTACGGCACCGAGGCCTGGCTCGCCGAGCAGTGGAGCGAGGTGCTCGGCATTCCCGTGACCAGCGCGCGGGACGACTTCTTCGCGATCGGCGGCGGCAGCCTCGCCGCCGCCCAGCTCACCACGCGGCTGCGCACCCGTTACCCGAGCGCCGCCGTCCTGGACATCTACCAGCACCCCGGCCTGCGCAGACTGGCCCGGCGGCTGGAGGAGTCGGCGCAGGATGACGGGGCCGCACGGGTCGTCGCCCCCGTTCCGGTCCGCGCCCAGGCGATCCAGCTCCTCGCCCTGATCCCCCTGTTCACCCTGCTCGGACTGCGCTGGACCGTGGCGCTCGCCGCGCTCGGGAACCTGCTGCCCGCCTACTCCTGGCTGCCGACCGCCCCCTGGTGGCTCGTCGCGGCCTGCGCGGTGCTGCTGTTCAGCCCGCCCGGGCGGCTCGCCCTCGCGGCGGGCGGGGCGCGGCTGCTGCTGCGCGGCGTGCAGCCGGGCCGGTACCCGCGCGGCGGCAGCGTGCACCTGCGGCTGTGGGCCGCCGAACGGCTCGCGGAGTTGAGCGGGGCGACCTCGCTGACCGGGTCCTGGCTGGAGCGGTACGCGCGGGCGCTGGGCGCCAAGGTCGGCCCCGAGGTGGACCTGCACTCGCTGCCGCCGGTCACCGGCATGCTCAAACTGGGGCGGGGCGCGGCCGTCGAGTCCGAGGTGGACCTGTCCGGGTACTGGCTGGACGGCGACCGGCTGGAGATCGGCCCGGTCAAGGTCGGCGCGCACGCCGTCGTCGGCACGCGCAGCACGCTCTTCCCCGGCGCCCGGGTCGGCAAGCGGGCCGAGGTGGCGCCCGGTTCGGCGGTCACCGGCCAGATCCCCACCGGGCAGCGGTGGGCGGGCGCCCCCGCGGTCAAGCTGGGCAGGGCCAAGCGCAACCGGCCGAAACAACGGCCGGCGCGGGGCACGTCCTGGCGTGCGATGTACGGCGTGACGGGCTTCGCGCTGAGCGCCCTGCCGGTGCTCGCGGGCGGGGCGGCGCTCCTCGTGGCCCACGCCTTCATCACGCCGGACGTGACCGTGCGCGGTGTCGCGCTCGCCCTCGTTCCGGCGACGCTCGCCTACGGGCTGGCGTACGCCCTGCTGATCCTGATGGCCGTACGGCTGCTGAGTCTGGGGCTGCGCGAGGGCACGCACCCCACGCACAGCAGGATCGGCTGGCAGGCCTGGACGGTCACCCAGCTGATGGACCGCTCGCGGGAGACGCTGTTCCCGCTGTACGCCGGGCTGGCCACGCCGGTGTGGCTCAGGCTGCTCGGGATGCGGATCGGGCGGGGCGCCGAGGTGTCGACCGTGCTCGCCCTGCCCAGCCTCACCACGGTCGGCGAGGGCGCGTTCCTCGCCGACGACACGCTGACCGCGCCCTACGAGCTCGGCGGTGGCTGGATGCGGATCGGGCGGGCCGAGATCGGGCGGCGGGCCTTCCTCGGGAACTCGGGGATGACCGCGCCCGGCCGGTCCGTGCCCGACGGCGGCCTGGTCGGGGTGCTGTCGGCGACGCCGAAGAAGGCGAAGAAGGGCAGCTCCTACCTGGGGCTGCCGCCGGTCAGGCTGCCCCGCGCCGCGGCCGACGGCGACCGCAGCCGCACCTACGAACCGCCGGCCCGGCTGCTGTGGGCGCGCGCCCTCGTGGAGCTGTGCCGGATCGTGCCGGTGTGCTGCTCGGCGGGGCTGGCCGTGCTGACCGTGGCGGCGCTGTGCGCGCTGGGGGCCTGGGCGCCGCTGCTGTCGGGGCTCGTGCTGCTCGCGGCGGGAGCGGTCGCGGCCCTCGTGTCGATCGTCGCCAAGTGGACGCTCGTGGGGCGGCACCGCAGCGGGGAGCATCCCCTGTGGTCCGCCTTCGTGTGGCGCAACGAGCTGGCGGACACCTTCGTCGAGGTGCTCGCCGTGCCGTGGCTGGCCGGTGCGGTGCCGGGCACACCGGTGACGACGGCGTGGCTGCGCGGGCTCGGCGCGCGGATCGGCCGGGGCGTGTGGGTGGAGAGCTACTGGCTGCCGGAGACGGACCTGGTGACGCTCGGGGACGCGGCGACCGTGAACCGCGGCTGCGTGCTCCAGACGCACCTCTTCCACGACCGGATCTTGCGGACGGATACTGTGGTCCTCCGTGAGGGCGCGACGCTGGGTCCTGGCGGGATCGTCCTGCCCGGCAGCACGATCGGGGCCCGTACGACCCTGGGTCCCGCGTCGCTCGTCATGGCCGCGGAGTCCGTCCCCGACGACACCCGCTGGCTCGGCAACCCGATCGAGGCATGGCGCCCCTGAGCGCCGGCCACTCGGAGCCGGAGGACGACGGACCGGCGGACAGTGGCAGCGGCACAGCGCAGGGAGCACAGACGGCAGTGGCAGTCCAGCAGGTGGCGGGCGCGGACCCGTACTTCCCGGAGCACGGCGACCCCCGGTACCGGGTGCACCGGTACGAGCTCGCGCTGGACTACCGCCCGGCCCCGAACCGGCTGTCCGGGACGGCCCGCATCAACGCCATCGCGGGACGGGCACCGCTCACCGAGTTCGTGCTGAACCTGGCCGACTACAAGATCGGACGGGTGCGGGTCGACGGACGGCAGCCGCACTACACGCACCGCGGCGGCAGGCTGCGCGTCCGCCCCGCCAAGCCGGTCCGTGCCGGGGCGGCCTTCACGGTCGAGGTGAACTGGTCGGGCAACCCCGAGCCGGTCGACAGCCCCTGGGGCGGGCTCGGCTGGGAGGAACTGGAGGACGGGGCGCTGGTGGCCAGCCAGCCGATCGGGGCGCCGTCCTGGTACCCGTGCAACGACCGGCCCGCCGACAAGGCGTCGTACCAGATCTCCGTCACCACGCCGTCGGCGTACGCGGTGGTGGCGGGCGGACGGCTGCTGACCCGGACGACGAAGGCGAGCACGACCACCTGGGTGTACGAGCAGTCCGCGCCGACGTCGAGCTACCTGGTCGGGCTGGCGATCGGCAAGTACCAGACGGTGCTGCTGGGCGATCCGGGGCCGGGCGGCGTACCGCAGCACGGGCACATCCCGGCCCGTCTGCTGGGCGACTTCTCACGTGACTTCGCCCGCCAGCCGCAGATGATGGAGGTGTTCCAGGAGCTGTTCGGGCCGTACCCGTTCGACGAGTACGCGGTCGTGGTGACCGAGGAGGAACTCGATGTGCCCGTCGAGGCACAGGGGCTGTCGCTGTTCGGCGCCAACCACGTGGACGGGGCGCGGGGTTCGGAGCGGCTCGTGGCGCACGAGCTGGCGCACCAGTGGTTCGGCAACAGCGTGACCATCGCGGACTGGCGGCACATCTGGCTGAACGAGGGGTTCGCCAAGTACGCGGAGTGGCTGTGGTCGGAGCGCTCGGGCGGGCGTACCGCGCAGCAGCACGCGGCTGCCGCCCACCGGTCGCTGTCGTCGCTGCCGCAGGACCTGCGGCTGGCGGACCCGGGCCGCAAGTCGATGTTCGACGACCGGCTCTACGAACGCGGCGGGCTGGCCCTGCACGCGGTGCGCTGCGCGCTCGGCGACATCGCCTTCTTCCGCATGCTGCGCGGCTGGGGGCAACTGCACCGGGGCGGCACGGTGACGACCGCGGCCTTCGCCTCCCACGTGGCCCGCTTCGCGACCGAGCCGGTGGACGAGCTGGTGCGGGCGTGGGTGGAGGAGACGGCGCTGCCGCCGCTGCCCGGCGCCGGGACGCGGACGGCGGGCTAATCGTGTTGACCGCCCCCGGCAGGCAGTGCTGGAGTCGGCCCGTGGACAGCATCCCCGCCAACCGGCGGTTCTGGAACCGGATCAGCAGCGCCTACCAGCACGAGCACGACCCGCGCATCGGCGCCACACCCCGGCTGTGGGGCATGTACTCCATCCCCGACGCGCACCTGCGCGCCCTGGGCGACGTCACCGGCAAGCGCGTCCTCGAACTCGGCTGCGGCGCCGGCCAGTGGTCCAGGGCGCTCGCCGCCGAGGGCGCCACCGTGGTCGGGCTCGACCTGTCCGAAGCCCAACTCGCCGCAGCCACCCGCGCGATGGGAGCGGCCCGCTACCCCCTGGTGCAGGGCGCCGCCGAACAACTCCCCTTCGCCGCCGACAGCTTCGACCTGGTGTTCTGCGACTTCGGTGGGCTCAGCTGGGCACCGCCGCACCTGGCCGTGCCGCAGGCCGCACGCGTCTTGCGCCGAGGCGGGCGCCTGGTGTTCAACGTCGCCAGCCCCTGGTTCGAAGCGTGCTACGACGAGGCCGCCGCACGCGTGACCACGACGCTGCAACAGGACTACTTCGGGCTGCACACCATCGCCGAAGACGACGGCGCGACCAGCTATCAGCTCACCTACGGCGACTGGGTCAGGGTCCTGCGCGGCGCGGGGCTCGTCATCGACGACCTCATCGAGCCGCGGCCCGAACGCGGAACACCCAATGGCTACAACGAAACGGACCCACCCGACTGGGCACACCGCTGGCCGGCGGAACTGCTCTGGGTCACCCACAAACCGTAAGGCCTGTCCGGCTGATCATGGACGGGACCAAGGGCTCGCTTCCGGTCAGGCGAGGTTCTTGGTGAAGAACTCGTCGAGCCTGTCGAACGGGATGAGGTCCTTGCGGTCGTACAGGTCGACGTGGTCCGCGCCCGGGACGACCACGAGGTCGACGGCGTCGGGGGCCGTCTTCCGCACGTCCTCGGAGTAGTAGAGGGAGTGCGCGTCCGCGCCGGCCACCAGGAGGGCCTTGCGGGGCGCCAGCAGGTCGATGTTCGTCATCTGCCGGAAGGCGAAGAACGACATCGGCGTGGTCGCGGTCCACGCGGTCGTGGAGTTGATCGAGCGCGGGTGGTAGCCGCGTTCGGTGCGGTAGTAGTCGAAGAAGATCTTCGTGATCGGGTCGGCGTCCGCCGGGAGGGTCTTGGGCAGGACGCGGTTCGACGGAGCGACATCGCCGTTCTCGTCGAAGGGCACCTCGTGGGATCCCCGCGCGAAGGTGCCCTTCTCGGCGTCGGTCCAGCGCTGCCGGCTGAGGTGGTCCACGACCTTCTGGCGCTGCTCACGCGTGTAGAAGTCCTCGTGGCCGCGGGACATGCTGCGCGACATGTCGTACATCGAGGCCGTGGCGACCGCCTTGATGCGGCTGTCCGCGGCCGCCGCGGTGAGCGCCATGCCGCTGAGACCGCAGATGGCCTGCACGCCGATCCGCTCACGGTCGACGAGCTTGTGCAGGCCGAGGAAGTCGACGGCGGCGCTGAAGTCCTCGGTGTAGACGTCGGGCGAGCCCACGTCGCGCACCGTGCCGCCGCTCTCCCCGGTGAAGGACGGGTCGAAGGCGAGGGCGACGTAGCCGCGGCGGGCGAACTCGTTGGCGTAGAGCCCCGAGGACTGTTCCTTGACCGCGCCGAACGGGCCGCTGAGCGCCAGGGCGGGCAGCCTGCCCCGGGCGTTCCTCGGCACGTAGAGGTCCCCGGCGACCTCGATGCCGTAGCGGTTCTTGAACCGTACCGAGGCCCGCTTGACGTTCTTGTCCAGTGCGAAGGTGTAGCCGCCCTTGGCCTCGCCCCGACCTGTGGCGCCCGCGGCGCGGCCGTTCTCCTCACCGAAGGCGGGCAGAGCCGCGAAGGAGGCGGCGGCGGTGGCGGCGCCGGTGCCGGCGATCAGTCCGAGTGCTGTGCGACGTTCCATGGAGTGGACCCCATATTCGATCGGTGGGAAAGGGGCGACGGTCGTTGCTGTCGTGACCGAGGCGCGATCCCAGGAAACCGCCTCTGCGTCAGGGGCGGCAGGTCGGGTTTATGGGGGGTACAAGCTCAACCCCCACCCCACGGGTGGGTTTTCAGCCTGTACGTTCTCGGCGGGGGCACGGAAGGGGAAAGGCCGCACCGTCGACGCCGCTACGCCGTCGCCCGGACGCCGATCGAGTCCAGGGCGGCGGTCACCGTCCTGCTCAGCGTCGCGGCATCCGCACCGGCACGGGAGCGCAGGTTGACGCCGTAGGCGAGCAGTGCCAGCAGCTCCGCGGCGGCTCCGGGATCGGCGCCGGGGGCGAGCTGTCCCTCGCGGCCGGCGGTGACGAGGGCGGCGTACATCGCCTCGCGCAGCTCGCGGTGGTGCTGGTCCAGGACGGCACGTACCTCGGGATCGCCGTTCTCAGCCCCGGCGTGCGCGTTGGAGACCATGCAGCCCCAACGGGCGTACTCACCCGAACAACGTGCTTCGATCAGGTTGCCGAAGAACTCGGAGATCGCGGGCAGGCCCCGCTCGTCCTCGGCCAGGCGCCGGAACATCGGCTGGGACCGCCGCTCCAGGTACCGGCGCAGCGCGGCGAGGTAGAGCTCCTGCTTACCGCCGAACGTGGCGTACAGGCTGGAACGGTTGAGTCCCGTGGCGGTCACCACGTCCTGGATCCCGGTCGAGGCCACGCCCTGCCGCCAGAACAGTCGCACCACGGTCTCCAAGGTGGCGTCCGGGTCGAAGTGCTTGATGTCCGGCATGGTCACCCCTGCCATCTTGAAATAGGGATTCCAAGATACTCTCCTTTCGCTTATCTTGGAACGACCGTTTCAAGATCTGCTCGCGGGTACCACTCGGGCGCTTCGTCGCGTCCGGTCGCGGTCCAGTCGCCCATCAGGAGGAGCGAGCACCATGACCACCCTCAACGCCGAACTGCGCACCTTCTACGCAGCACGTCAGCAGCAGATCCCCGCCGAGATCCGGGAGATCATGCGGCGGGCCGGCCGGGAACTCGCCGACTCCGGTCAGGCCGACCGCGCCCTGACCGTGGGCGGCAAGGCCCCACGCTTCAACCTCCCCTCCGCGACCGGGCAGACCCTGTCGCTGGACGCCCTGCTCGCCGAGGGCCCGGTGGTCCTGACCTTCTACCGCGGCGCCTGGTGCCCGTACTGCAACATCGCCCTGCGCCACCTCCAGCAGCACCACGGGGCGATCACCGCACGCGGCGCTCGCCTGGTGGCCGTCTCGCCGCAGATCCCCGACGAGTCCCTCACCCTGACCGAGAAGCACGACCTCGCCTTCGACGTCCTCAGCGACCTCGGCTCCGACACCGCCAAGCAGTACGGCCTCGCCTTCGACCTCCCCGACGACCTCGCCGCCGTCTACGACAAGCTCGGCTTCGACCTCCAGCGCGTCAACGCCGGCCACCCGCGCACCCTGCCGCTGCCGGCCAGCTACGTCATCGACCGCGACGGCGTGATCCGCTGGGCCTTCGTCTCCACCGACTACACCACCCGCGCCGAACCGGCCGACATCCTGCGGTCTCTCGACGCGCTGGGCTGATCGCCCGTCGGCCGCCTTCGCGGGCGTCCCGTGGCGGCGAGGTCCGAGGCGTCAGACGGTGATGGTGGTGCCGTCGAACCGGCTGAGGGTGAACACCGCCTGCTCCAGGGTGACTTCCTTGGCCTCGCGCAGCAGGCCGATGGCGATCTCCTCGCCCAGCCGCACCGCCTGGGTGAAGTCGGTGCGCCAGTGCACGCCGGCCATGTTGCGGCCGGTGGCGATGTTGGCGGCGACCTTGTCGAGCTCGCCGCCGACGGTGAGCCGGTCGGCGTCCGGGCCGGCGTAGGGCTCCAGGGCGGTGCCGTCGGTGCTGGGCACCACCGGGTCGGGCAGGACGTGCGACTCGTCGAACCACGCCTTGAGGATCGTCACGCACGCCCCCGCCACCGTGGCGTGTCCGGAGCCGTAGGCGGGGTGGGTGGGGCTGCCCTCGGGGAACGCCTGCGGCAGCAGGTAGCTGCCGTACTGCTCGAAGACCCGCTTCACCGCGACGGAGTCCAGCACCTCGGAGTCGATGGGGTACTCACGCTGTCCGCGCAGTTGCTGGTGGACCCGGCCGCCGAACTCCTCCGGCCGGAGCCGCCGGTGCACGTACCACTTCTGGAACCAGACCGCCTTCAGGGCACGGGTGGCGACCTCGGTGACGAGCGAGAGGATGTGGGGGCCGCCGTACGTGCCGAAGCCGATCTGGTTGCGGGAGAAGTTGTACGGATTGCCCGGGTCCACCGGCGCGTTCGCGCCGAGCAGGATGAGTGCGGCGTTGAGGTACGCCTCGTACAGCGCGTCGAAGTGGACGTAGTGCGCCAGGTCGCGGGGCGTCTGGATGTAGCGCCGCCGGGTGAAGTCACGCTCGTCCGGCTCGGGCTCGGACCCGTTCTGCACCTCCAGCCAGTCGCCCCAGGTGGTCAGGTGGTCCACCGGGCGGACCAGGGTGTCCTGGCGCTGCGGGATCAGCAGCGTGCCGTACGGGATGTCCTTGAGCAGGAACTGCGAGACGTACGGCCCGGCCAGGTCGCCCCGGGTGTCGCCGCGGAAGACGGTCTGGGGCGTGACCCGGCCGTTCTGCTTGGGCGCCCGGAAGTCCGACAGGCCGCTGAGTTCGGTGGCCGCCTCGGCGACCAGTTCGCTGTCGCCGAACCGGGTGAACAGCACGTCACGGCACAGGGCCATCCAGTACAGCTCGACCGCCTCGGCGGAATGCTCCGCGCTGTCGATGCGCGGTGCCGGTGCGATGGTCAGCGCCTGGGCGTCCGGGCCCTGGAGGTCGAAGGAGGCGCCGGCCTGCGGGTTGACCAGCTTGCGCTTGTCGCCGAGCGGGATCCGCTCGAAGTCCTCGTAACTGCCGGTGGCCAGCGCGCGGCGCAGCAGGTGGTAGGCGGCCGGGTCGACCTCGCCGAACTTGTTGTGCGGCAGGGCCTTGGAGTAGTTGGCCACGAACGGGTGGTCCGACTCCTCCCCGTTGGCGGCCGGTAACGCGATGTCGCGCTCGAACTCGACCTCGGCGGCCCGGGTCCGTGCCTCGCGCGCGGCAAATCGACGATCGCTCATGTGAATCCCCCGTGTTTCCGGTGAAGGCGCTCAGCGCGCCACACCCCATGAGACGACTGGGACCGCAGGCCTGTTCCGGAGAAAACGAGCAACCACGAAGATCTGCACATTTATGAATCGGGATTCCGAATCATCGCAGAATGGAAGATTCCACTCCTGTGCGGAATCCGAGACACGATCGGCGGTCAGGACGGTGCTCGACGAGACGCGGAACCGAAATGCGATTGCCGGGGGTCCGGACGCGCTGCCACGATGGCCGGCATGATCACTGCGGAGAACGCGGACTGCCTGATCGTGACGGGG
Source organism: Streptomyces olindensis (assembly GCF_040645895.1). Lineage (NCBI taxonomy): Bacteria > Bacillati > Actinomycetota > Actinomycetes > Kitasatosporales > Streptomycetaceae > Streptomyces > Streptomyces olindensis. The sequence continues at coordinate 200,654 of NZ_JBEYZD010000001.1, forward strand.
ATGCCGGGGGCCGGGAAGTCGACGGTGACGAGGCTCGTCGCCGAGCGCCTGCCGCGCTCCGCCCGGCTCGACGGCGACTTCGTCAGCAGGCTGGTCGTCGGCGGCCGCGTCGGGGCCCTGGGGGAGCCCGCCGACGAGGCGGCGCGGCAGGTGGACTTGTGCAACCGCAATCTGTGCACGCTGGCGAACAACTTCTCCGACGCCGGCTTCACGCCCGTGATCGACTGGGTGATCCCCGACCGCCGGCAGCTGGACTTCTTCCTCTCCCTCCTCCCGGCCCGACAGGTGTTGTTCGTCGTTCTCGCACCGGGCATCGAGGTCTGCCGGTACCGCAACACCCTCCGGGATCCACGCGAGCGGTTCTACTTCGACGGCTACGAAGACCTGGAAGCCGCCATGAAGCGCGAGCTCGGCGACGCCGGCTGGTGGTTCGACACCTCGGCCCTCACCCCCGAGGAGACCGCCGACCGGATCATCCGGGAGGCGCGCGCACGATGCGGGGGATCCAGCAGCTGAAGCCCGGCCGGTGGCCGCCGGACGGACTTGACACACGCAGATCCACTGCGTAGAGATGACAGCGCTGTCAGACAGGCGGGGCGGACCACAGGGAGACACCGATGACGCGAGGCGGAGCACAGGGCGGCAAGACCGCCGCGCCGCGCGCCGTGGACGTGGCACGGCTGGCCGGCGTCTCCCAGAAGACGGTCTCCCGGGTCTTCAACGGCGAACCGTACGTCTCCGCCGACGTACGCCGCCGGGTGCTCGACGCCGCGGAACAGCTCGGTTACCGGCTGAACAGCGCGGCCCGGGCCCTGGCCTCGGGCCGCACCCGCACCATCGGCGTCGTCACGCTCGGAACCGCCCTGTACGGGCCGGCCTCGCTGCTCATCGGCGTCGAGCGGGCCGCCCGGGACGCCGGCTACGCGCTCCGGGTGGTCAACACGCTGGAGGGCGACCCGGGCGGCGTCGCCGGCGCCGTCGAGTCGCTCCTCGAACAGGGCGTGGACGGCATCGTCGTCTCCGAGCCGATCGACGAGGGAGCGGCCGGTCTCGACGTCCACGTGCCGGTCCTCGTCCTCGGCGCGCCCGCGGCGTTCGGCGGCCCCCGGGCCGTGTCCGCAGGGGTCGGGGCGGAGCCGCTGGCCCGGGCGGCGACCGAGCACCTGCTGGACCTCGGGCATGCCACGGTCCATCACCTCGCCGGCCCGCAACGGTGGTTCGCCGCCCGGGACCGTCTGGAGGGCTGGCGTGCGGCGCTGTCGGCGCGCGGCAGGCGGCAGCCGCCCGTGCTCCGCGGCGACTGGTCGGCCGCGTCCGGCTGGGCGGCGGGCCGCGAGCTGGCGTCCAGGGGTGACTGCACCGCGGTCTTCGCCGCCAACGACGACATGGCCATCGGCGTGATCCGCGCGCTGACGGAGGCCGGGCTGCGCGTGCCGGACGACGTGAGCGTGGTCGGCTTCGACGACATCCCCGTCGCCGCCTACGTCACACCGCCGCTGACCACCGTGCGCCAGCCGTTCGACGCCGTGGCGAGGGAAGGGCTCCGGCTCCTGCTGCAGGCCGTCGAGAAACCGGACGCCGAGCCGGCGCCGGCGAACGATCCGCCGGTCGAACTCGTCGTCCGCGCCTCCACCGCACCTCCGACGGCTGCCGCGAGTTCGAGTCCCTCAAGGACACCGGGGTCCTCCTGACCGGCGCCACCGGGGAGCGCCACCGATCCCGCAGCGCGCGTCCGCCGACGGCTCGCAGGACCGCAAGCCGGTCCCGTGGCCCGGCCGGGCCGGTCACCCCGCACGAGGACGCTGAGCGCGTTGGCGAGCACGATGGCGGCGATGCTCGCCCACTCCGTCCGGCCCAGGTCCTGGCCGAGGCCGATCCAGCCCACCAGAGCGGCGAGCACGGGGTCGACGCTCATGAAGAGCCCGAACGCCTGGGGCGGCACGGTACGCAGGGTGAACAGGTCCGCCAGGTACGGCACGGCGGAGGACAGGACACCCGCGGCGACGGCACAGCCGACGGCCTGCGCGGTCGGCGGCTGCCGGAGGACGAGGAGACGCACGGCGTCGACGACTGGCTCACCGTGATCGCCACGGGCCGCTGCGTCGGCATGACCGCGGAGTCCACCGCCCATCAGTACCGGCGCCCCGGCATCGTCTACCGCCCGGTGCGCGACGCGGAACCCGTCGCCGTACGCCTCGCCTGGTGGCGGGACGATCCCCACCCGGCCGCCCAGTCGGCGATCGAACTGCTCACCGCGCTCTATCGCGACGGCTGACGCCAACGGCCCGCCCATCACGTCGATCTGGCGAGAATCGAAATCCGCTGGTACCACTCCGATAACATGCTCGAACAGATGATCAAACTGAAAAACTAACAAATCGGCAGAAGACTTGATATCTAAATCATCGCGGATATCCTCGCGCATAAGATGCAGAATCCCGCTCGTCGTCCGGCAACGGCCACGGGCGGTGCTGTGGAGCGCCGCGGGGGTGGTGACTCTCGGATTCCTCATCGCGCTGGAGATCACCGCCCGCCGCTACGGCCTGCCGGGGCCGATGGTCCATCAGGCGCAGGAAGTGATCGTCGCGCCCAAGTCGGGCTTCCTGCTGTACGCCAGCATGGCGTTGATGATGGTCGTGCTCGACTGGCGGCAGCGCTGGATCGCGGTCGGCGCCGCCGTCGGCATCGACGCGGTGTTCCTGCTGGTGCGGTGGGCGGTCGGTGCCGACCTGAACGGCGGACACCCCTTCGGCAACGGCGCGCTGTGGGTCATCCTCGGCGTCGCGGTGTTCGCCGTCACGCGCCGCACCGGCCGGGAACGCCTGTTGCTGCTGAAGGGCGTCGGGCTGGGCCTGCTGCTGGTGACCGGCCGCAAGACCGGCGACACCTGGCTGCTCATCACCTCGGAGACCCGGGTGACGGTGCTCGACCAGTACCTGGCGAACGCCGACCACGCACTGGGCAACCCGTCCTGGCTGGTGGGCCGGATGGTCAGGGCAACCGGCCCGGTCGGCGCCCATCTCCTCGACTACGTCTACGCCCAGCTCGCGGTGGCCGCGGTCGTCGTCGCGCTGTACCAGCTGCGGAACGTGGCGGTCGAACGCCGTTTCCCGGGCCACCACATCGTGCGCACCTTCCTGGTGATCGGCCTCCTCGGGCCGGGCATCTACATGATCTTCCCCGTGGTCGGGCCGATCTTCGCCTTCGGCGCCGACGGCGGGCACTGGGCGCTGGCCAACCTGTGGCCGGACACGCCCCCGTCGATCGCCACCCCGCACGCCATGCCGTTCGACGAGATCACCCCGCGCAACTGCATGCCCAGCCTGCACACGGCATGGGCCACCGCCATCTTCATCCACTCCCGCAAGGGCCCGCGGGCGCTGCGCTTCGCCGGCACGTTCTGGCTGATCGCCACGCTCACCGCGACCCTGGGATTCGGCTACCACTACGGCGTGGACCTCGTCGCCGGCGTCGTGTTCGCGTACACCATCGAGGCGGCCATGCGCATGCTCGACCGCGGCTGGGACCGGTCCGGGATCCAACTGGTCGCCTACGGCACCACCGTCTTCGCGGCGCTCCTGCTCTGCTACCGCTACGCGTCCCTGGAAATGGCCACGTACCCGTGGCTGTTCGGGCCGCTCCTCATCCTCGCGATGGCCTCCGTCGTCTACGGCTACCTGCGCACCACCCGGACATGGGAACCGGAAGCCGCGGCGGCGCAGCGCCCGTCGTCGCAGCCCGAACTGACGGCCGTCCCATAGGCCATCAGGCGATCCAGGTGGGCCACGGCCGCACCTCCCCGAGAGGGGCGCCCGACCGGTATCCCGCCGGTTCCGGCGCCCCTTTTCCGTGGCGCGCGGCCCCGCGTCATTCCTTCGGGTGGCTCTTTTGCTCCGGACGCGGAGAATGCCCTGGTAACTGGCACGATGGGTGATCTGGCGAAGGCCGGTCGTGATCAGGGGGCGCCGGCCGCACAGGAGGTTCCTCGTTGTCTCGTCGTCAGCTTCCCGCACAGCATGCCGGTGACCCCGCGCAGACCCCGGACCGCGCAGCCGATGCGCCGGTCGAGACCCTCCCCGTGACCGCGGGCCAGCGCGAGGTCTGGCTCGCCGAGCAGCACTCCCCGGACCTGGGCCCGGCCCTGCGCCTGGGGGAGTACCTGGACATCCGCGGACCCCTCGATCCGCACCTCTTCGAGGCGTCGCTGCGCCGGGTCGTGGCCGAGACCGACGCGTTACGGGTGCGGCCGGTGCCCGGCGAGGACGGCCCCGTGCAGCTGCTGGAGCGCCGGCTCGCCTGGTCCCTCCCGATCGTCGACGTCGGCGACGAACCCGACCCGGAGGCGGCCGCCCGCGCGTGGATCTCCGCCGATCTCGACCGGCCCATGGACCTGGCCCGTGGACCGCTGTTCAGCTACGCGCTGTTCCGCCTGGCACCGGATCCTCTTGATCTCCAGGAAGATCCCGTGCTCACCGCGGGCGTCCATCTGCGAGGTCGGCTCGTCCAGGATCAGCAGCGGCGTCCGGCGGTACAGGGCCCGCCCGCACACCAGGCGCTGCCACTGCCCGCCGGAGAGTTCCGCACCGCCCCACAACTCCTTGGCGAGCAGGGTGTCGAGCTGCTGGGGCAGCTTCTCGATCGCCTCCCGCATGCCGACGGCGTCGACGACGTCCCACACCGGCCCGTCGTCGAAGGTCTTCGGCTGCCCCAGCGTGATGTTCTCCCGGGTGCGCAGCGGCCAGCACGCGAAGTTCTGCGGGACGAGCGCGGTCCGCTTCCACACGGCGTCCGGGTCGGCCTGGGCGAGGTCGACGCCGTCCCACAGCACACGCCCCTTGTCGGCGAGGAGGATGCCGGTGATGAGCTTGGCGAGGGTGGACTTGCCCGAGCCGTTCTCGCCGACGATCGCCAGGATCTCCCCCCGGCGCAGGGTGAGCGACACGCCCGCGACGGCCGGCTCCTCCTTGCCCGGGTACTGGTACACGACCTCGTCCAGACGGATCTCGTCCACGCGCTCCGGAATGGTCGAACGCCCCCGCCGCGGGGCGCGTTCGGCGGCCATGTCGAGGAACGCCCGCATGTCCGCCAGGTAGAGCGAGGTGTGGAACATCGCCGCGCCGTGGATGACGAACTGGCCGAGCGCCCCGAGCGTGGTCTGCACGGCGACGACGGCGGTGGCGGCGACCGGCAGCGCGACCCGGCCGCCGGCCGCCAGCCAGGCGAGGGTGGCCCAGGTGCACAGCAGGAAGACCCCGCCCAGGGCGCTGGTCGTCAGGACGATGCGCAGCCGGCGCGGAGCGGCGGTGAGGGTGCGCCGGTCGATGCGGTCGGACAGCGCGCGGTACCAGTAGACGAGGTAGCCGGTCATGCCGTTGGCGCGGACCTCGTCGCCGAAGCGGGAGTAGGTGGCCCACCAGCGCATCATCGACCGCACATTGCGGTCGCCGACGTTGAGGTAGTGCGTCTCGTAGTCGACCCGCGCGGACAGCACGGCTCCGGCACCGGCCGGCAGGACGGCCAGGAGGAGCAGGGGCAGCATCAGCGGGTGCAGAGCGGTGATGACCCCGCTCGCGGCGATCATGCGGATCAGCGCGGACATGAACCGCTGGGCGTCCTGGACCATCAGCCGGGTGCGCGTGACACCCACCTCGGCGGCTTCCTGCCGGTCGGCGAAGCCGTCCTCGCCGTAGGCGGAGGTCTCCACCCGGCAGACGGCGGCGACCAGGGCGATGTCCGCCTCGGTCGTCAGCAGCGGGGTGATCCGGCCGTCGGCGTACGAGGACAGAGCACCGCTGACCCGGCCGACGGCCGCGGCCGCCGTCACCACGATCAGGGCGGGCAGCGCGCCGTGCAGACGTTCGGGAACGGAGCCGCCGCCGAGGACGTGCGTCATGGCCTCGGCGGTGAACGCGAGGACGACGGCAGCCGCGATGCCGGTGAGGAGCTGGCACACCAGAAGCAGCAGCACACCGCGCCGGTCGACGGCCCACGCCATCCGTGCGGTGTGCCCGAGCACCGACGGCAGACGCCGGCACATGGCGCCGAAACTGGCTCCTGCCAGCGGGTTCTCGCCGTGCTTCCCCCCGAAGGCGAGGGTCGCGGGCGGGGGAGGGGGTGGCGTCTTCTCGTCAGCGGTCGAGGCGTCGGTCACAGTCACCTGCGTCCCTCCTGGAGGTCCGTGCCGCGCCCGGACGGCCCGGCGGTGCACGGCCTAACGACACGGTGCCGGAATCGAACGCGGTCGATTCCGGACGTGCTGAGACCCTTGCCGCGCAAGGGACCGGCGGACGCGGCACCCTGCTGAGGCCGGTCCCGGGCACCGCGGGGTTGGCCGAATCGCGGATGCTCGAAACCGGTGGGGCGGATGAGGTTTCCCCGCCCTGCCGTTTGCCGTCTTCGCTGGTGGGGACCCGGGCGGGCATGAACGTGATGGCACGCCGCCGCCTGCTGCGGCAGAACCGGGTCCTGTGGCTGCTGGACCGCCTGGAGCGCGAGCCCAGGGCCGACGCGGTGATCGACACGCTGCGCAAGGGCGTGCGCGCCCTGCCGCTCGGGCGCGGCCGGGACCTGCTGCACGGCCGGTGGCTGGGGCATCCCGTGCACCCGCTGATGGTGCAGGTGCCGATCGGCAGCTGGCTGTCGGCGGCCGTCCTCGACCTGCGGCCCGGCCACTCCCGCGAGTCGGGCGTGCTGGTCGGCGTCGGGCTGGCCGCCGTCGCTCCCACGGCCCTGGCCGGCTGGGTCGACTGGGCCGACCTGCACCCCCAGCAGCAGCGCGTCGGGCTGGTGCACGCCCTGTCCAACACGGCGGCCGTCGGCCTCTACGCCGCCTCGCTCGCCAGCCGTGCCAGGGGACGCGAGACCGCGGGCCGGGCCTACGGCTTCCTGGGGCTCACGGCGGTGGGGATCGGCGGCCTGCTCGGCGGCCACCTGGCCTACCGGCAGGCCTCCGGCGCCAACCACGCCGAGGAGGTTCCGCACGTCGTCTCGGAGGGCTGGCACCGGATCGGAACCGTGGACGAGTTCCCGGCCGGGCAGCCGGTGCGGCGCAGCGTGGACGACGTGCCGGTGCTGGTCGTGCGCGAGAGCGGCGGGGAGATCCACGCGCTGGCCGAGCGGTGCAGCCACCTCGCGGGACCGCTCGCCGAGGGCACCGTCGCCGACGGATGCGTCCAGTGCCCGTGGCACGGCAGCGTCTTCCGTCTCTCCGACGGCTGGAACGTACGCGGCCCCGCCACCGCCCCGCAGCCCTCCTTCGACACCCGGATCACGGGCGGCGAGGTCGAGGTGCGCCTGCGCCACCAGGACGGGGGAGAGCGGGCGGGGAAGGGCCGGGACCTGGCCGGGCTGGGGAGCGGAACGGGATCTGGTGCTGCTCATGGACACGACGCCCGTGGCTGACAGCGGCCGGGCACGGCGGCTGCGCGGGCTGCTCCGGCGCACCGAGCGGAGCTACTCGGCCGGGCACGACCGGCCGCTGGGCGGCTATCTCGCGGCCCTGGCGGGCTTCGCGACGTTCACGGCGGCCTGGGGCACGGCGGTACGGCTGAGCGGGCGCCCGCTGCCCGAGCGGCCCGAGCCGTGGGACGTCGTGCTGACCTCGGTGGCCACCTTCCGGCTCAGCCGGCTGCTGAGCAAGGCAGCCGTGACCAGCCCGCTGCGCGCCCCCTTCACGCGGTACGCCGGCCCGCAGGGACCCGCCGAGCTCCACGAGGAGGCCCGGCCCGAGCAGGGCAGGCACACCGTCGGCGAACTCGCCACCTGCCCGTTCTGCATGAGCGTCTGGGTGGCGTCGGCGCTGACCGCCGGCCGGCTGCTCTGGCCCCGCGCGACACGCACCGCCATGGGCACGCTCACCGCCCTCGCCGGTGCGGACGCGCTGCAGCTGGCGTACGGGGCGCTGATGGACCGGACGACCCGCGACTGACCGCCGGCCCGGTGCCGGTCGGTGTTCTGCTCAGCCGCGGGTCGGCCTGCCGTCGGCCGAGGTGACCGTGACGGCGGTCGTGCGGCCGTCCGGGGCGATGCGGAGGACGGGGATGGCCTTGTCCCTGGGGGCGCCGTCGCTGCCGAGGGCGATCCAGCCGCTCGCGCCCGGCAGCGGACCCTTCTCCCGCAGCCGGGCGAGGGTCCGGTGGACGTCGGTGACCGTCGGATGCGGCACCGCGGGAGTCTCCCGGACCGCCCGGGCCGCCGTCAGCAGGGCGTCGTACATCATGACGGCCCGGCCGTCCTCCAGGTCGCCGTGCCCGAACGTGTCGGTGAACGTGCCGTCGCGGAAGGGCGCGGCGAGTTTCAGGTCGAAGGCCTGCGGTGTCGCCTCCCACGCGCGGGGGTGGGCGAGCCCGGTGTGGAGCAGGTCGATGCGCCCCTTGCCGAGCACGTCGGCCAGATCCCGCGCGCCGAAGCCGTTCGTGTGCCTGATCATCATGGTGTCGTCACCCGACATCACGGTGATCCTGTGGCCCTTGCACGACCGCGCGGCGAGGACCGTGAGGAGCCGCGGCAGCGTCGTGCCGCGGCCGGCGAAGTAGACGACGTCCGGCCGCACCGCGCACACATCCGCGAGCCGGGCGCGGAAGTCGCCCGCGCCGGACCGCGAGGAGTCGAACAGCGTCGGTTCCGCCCGGACGAGCCGGTCCGCCGGTATCCGGGCGCGGAACTGCTGGGCGAGGGTGCTCGTGTACTGGTCACCGGGGGCCACGTCCTGCACGAACAGGATCCGCGCGTCGGCGAGTTCACCGGCCGACAGATGCTGTACGGCGGCCGCCGCCTGGTCGGCGTTGGTGGGCGCGACGCGGGCCAGCCCGGGAACGGCGGCCCAGGAGTCGGCCGTGAGGACCGAGCCGAACGCGGGGAGGCCGCCCGCCGTCAGCTCCTCCACCATGTCCTGGCTGGAGGCGGTGCTGCCGCCCAGGCCGAGCGCCGCCACGATCCGCTGGGCGCGCCGGGCTCCGAGCACCTGCCCGACCGCGTGGTTGCGCTGCTCGGCGGTGCCGCCGGTGTGGCCGAACAGCAGCCGCACCGCGGCGCCGTCCTGCCGGACGCCGAGTCTGCCGTTGGTCCTGAGCTGGGCGAGGTGCGCGCCCTCCAGATCGCGCCGGACCGCCTCCATCGCGCCGCTGCCGTCGAACTCCTGGGTGATGGGCGTCAGGTACACCATCGACACGAACGGCCGCCCGCCCGGCTTCGCGGCGGCCGCGACGACCCGCCGGTTCTCCGCGGCGATCCGCTCCAGCACCGGTGAGACGGCCCCGCTCGACGAGGAACGCAGCCGCGCGGGTGACGCCTCCGCGTCCAGCAGACCCACGCACCTGCGCATCCGGCCCTCACCGAGGGCGGTCAGGCCCTCGGCGCAGGGCAGCGCGGCCGACGGCGTCGACGGGGGCACGTCACCCGCGAGGAACAGGGCGGTCAGCAGAGCCAGCGCGGCGGCCATCGCGCGCCCGGTCCGCCGGCGCGGCCGTGTGCGCACGCTGTCGGCCTCACCGAGGCCCTGCTCGGCCCCGGCCGCCAGGCGGAGCACGTCCTCCAGGCCGGGCCGCCGGGCGGGGTCCTTGGCCAGACAGCGCGACACCAGCGCGCGCAGCAGGCCGGGGACGCCGGTCAGGTCCGGCTCCTGGTGCACCACCGCGAAGGCGACCGCGATCGGCTCCAGGCCCGCCGCCTCGGGGTCCTCGAAGGGGCTCCGGCCCGACGCGGCGAAGGCCAGCACGCCACCGAGCGCGAACACGTCCGTCGCAGGGGAGACCGCCTGGGCCGCGATCAGCTGCTCGGGCGCCATGAAGGCCGGGGTGCCCACCATCGCGCCGCTGCGGGTCAGCGCACGGCTCTGGACGACGGAACGGGCGATGCCGAAGTCGATGACCCGGACGCCGTCGTCGGCGAGCAGGACGTTCGCCGGTTTCAGGTCCCGGTGCACGATCCCCTGCCGGTGGATGTCGCGCAGCGCCTCCGCCAGCTGCCCCGCCAGCCGGACCACGTCGGCCACGGGCAGCGGCCCGCCGGAGCGCACCCGGGCCTCCAGGGAGTCCCCGGCGACGTACTGGGTGGCCAGCCAGGGCGGGTCACCGTCCGGGTCGGCGTCCACCACGGGCGCCGTGAAGGCCCCGCTGACCTTGCGGGCCGCCGCCACCTCGCGCCGGAACCGGGCACGGAAGTGCGGCTCGTCCGCGTACTCCGGCCGGATCACCTTCAGCGCCACGCGCCGCCCGGCGGGGGTGCGCGCGAGGTACACCACTCCCATCCCGCCGGCGCCGAGGCGCCGTTCCACGGTGAACTCCCCGATCCGCCGCACCTCGCCAACGTAGCGGCGCCGACGGCTCCCGGTTCCCGCCTTCTCGGCGTCCGGCCCCGATCAGCACACCTTCAGGTGAAGCGGCACGGGCCGGCCGGTGCGAGGCCCGCGGCGCGTGTACGCCGTCCCGCGTGCGGCCGAGGAGACAACCGCTGCCGCGCCCTCCAGACTCGAAGGAGGAGCAAGCGTCTTCCGGTCGACCGGGTCTGCGAGGGCGGGCTGTGCATGATGTGCCGTTGTGGCTGTGGCTGGTGTTCGCCGTCACCGTGCTGGTGTCGCTGGCCGTCGATCTGCTGGCGCACCGGCAGGCCCACGTCATCGGATTCAAGGAGGCCGCCGCCTGGAGCGGGGTGTGGGTGGGGCTGGCGATCCTCTTCGGCGCCGTCGTCTTCCTCGTGGTGGGCACCACCGCCGGTGTCGAGTACACCACCGCGTGGCTGCTGGAGAAGAGCCTGTCGGTGGACAACCTCTTCGTCTTCGCCCTGATCTTCGGCTACTTCCGGGTGCCCCGCGCCTACCAGCACCGGGTGCTCTTCCTCGGGGTCCTCGGCGCCCTCGTCTTCCGGGGGCTCTTCCTCGCCGCCGGGGTGGCGGTGGTCAGCCGCTTCACCGCCGTCCTGTTCGTCTTCGCCGCCATCCTCTTCTACAGCACGTACAAGATCCTCAAGGAGGAGGACGAGAGCTTCGACCCCGGCAAGAGCATCGCCGTACGCCTGCTGCGCAAGGTCATCCCCGTACGGGACGAGTACGCCGGCACCCACTTCTTCGTACGGGAGGCCGGCAGACGCGTCGCCACCCCGCTGCTCGCCGTGGTCGCCGCGATCGAGGCCGCCGACCTCGTCTTCGCCGTGGACAGCGTGCCCGCGGTGCTGGCCGTCAGCAGTGACGCCTTCATCGTCTACACCAGCAACGCCTTCGCCATCCTCGGCCTGCGGGCGCTGTACTTCATGCTCGCCGGCCTGCTGGACCGCTTCCACTACCTCAGCAAGGGCCTCGCGCTGATCCTGTCCTTCATCGGCGTCAAGCTCATCCTGCAGGCGTCCCACGAGATCATCAGCTCCGACGTGCCCGAGATCCCCTCGCCGATCAGCCTCGCCGTCATCGCCACGGTCCTGGCCGTCTCCATCGCGCTCAGCATGCTGCGCCCGCCGTCAAAGGACTCCCAAATACCCCTAAAGCAGGATTAAAATAGCGGCCATGAGCAGCGAGAAGGAGCGGAGAGCGGCCTCCCGTCCCCGGTACGTCTGCCGCTCGTGCAAGCAGCCGGTGGACGCCGTGATGGAACGGCACAAGACCATGGGCGTCTTCGTCCCCGTCTGGGTCGCGGGCCCCTGCCACAACCAGCGGTGCGAGCACTACGTACCGGAACGGGTGCCGGTCACGTCGGTGCGCGGCGCGACCTGGCAGCACCTCACCGGCTGGAAGCACGACTGACCACGGCTTCGCCTACGGGTGGAGCGTTGCCTCGCCGGTGACGTGGATCCCGGTCCGCCGGCCGGGTCCGACGGGCAGTGGTCCCGTGACGCGGACGTCCACCGGGGTGTCGAGGCCCTCGACGGTCACGGTGACCTTGGCGTCGTGGCCGTAGAAGCAGACGTCGGTCACCGTGGCCCGCACCGCCGCCCCGGCGTCGGTCAGCCGCAGTTGCTCGGGGCGCAGCACCAGCGTGCCGGTGCGTCCCGGGTCGGCCGGTGCGGTCAACGCCACGGTGCCCAGCGGGGTGGTGGCCGTGGCACCGCCGTCGCCGACCGTGCCGGGCAGGAGGACGGCGTCGCCGACGAAACCGGCGACCCAGGGATCGGCCGGGCGCCGGTACAGATCCTGCGGGGTGTCGCACTGGGCGATGCGGCCCTGCCGTACGACGGCGACGACGTCGGCGGTGGAGAGCGCCTCCTGCTGGTCGTGGGTGACCAGCAGCGCCGTGGCCCCGGTCGCCCGCAGCGCGGCCCGGACATCCGCCCGGATCCCGGCGCGCAGCGCGCTGTCGAGGGCGTTGAACGGTTCGTCGAGCAGGACGAGCCCGGGGCGTGGGGCGAGGGCCCTGGCCAGTGCGACGCGCTGCTGCTGTCCCCCCGACAGCTCGTGGGGCATGCGGTCGCCGTATCCGGAGAGCCCGACGAGGTCGAGCATCTCCTCCGTCCTGCGGCGCCGCTCGTCCCGGTCCGTCCCCGTCAGCCCGAAGGCGACGTTGCGGGCCACGCTCAGATGCGGGAAGAGCGCACCCTCCTGCGGCACGATCCCGATGCGACGCCGCTCCGGCGGCAGTTGGACCCCTGGGCCGACGAGGGTGCGTCCGCCCAGCGCGACCGTGCCCGCGTCGGCGCGCAGGAACCCGGCGACGACGCGCAGCAGGGTGGTCTTGCCGCAGCCCGAGGGTCCGAGCACGGCGGCCAGCGCCCCGCCCGGCACGGTGAGGTCCAGGCCGCGCAGGACCGGGGCTTCGGGCCCGTAGGACTTGGCCAGCCCTTCGACGCGCAGGTCGTTGTGGCGGTCGTTCATGTGCGGTGCCTGCCCAGGAGGTAGGAGGGGACGGCGGCGAGGACGATGAGCGCGGCGGCGTAGGGCGCGGCGGCCGCGAAGGACCCCGCTCCGGTCTCGGTCCACAGCCGCGTGGCCAGGGTGTCCATGCCGGTGGGGCGCAACAGCAGCGTGGCCGGCAGTTCCTTCATGCAGACCACGAAGGTCAGTGCGGCGCCGGCCGCCACACCCGGCGCGGCCAGCGGCACGGTCACCTCGCGCAGCACACGCAGGGGCGACCTGCCCAAGGAGCGGGCCACGTCCTCCAGTACGGGCGGTGCCTGAAGGACGGCGGCCCGGGTCGCGGCCACCGCGACCGGCAGGAACAGCACGACGTAGGCGCCGATGAGCAGGGGGAGCCGCTGGTAGAGGGGGTAGGCGTAGCGCACCGCGAAGAAGACCAGGGACAGCGCGACGGTGATGCCGGGCAGGGCGTGGCCCGCGTAGGCGGCCTGTTCCAGCAGCCGCGGGCCGCGCCCCCGGTACCGCGCGGCGATCACCCCGACGGGCAGCGCCAGGAGCGTGGTCAGGGCGGCGCCGGCCGCGGCGACCCCGAGCGTCGCCCAGGCGGCCCCGGCGAGCGTGGCGAGGTCCCACGTCGCCGAACTGCCGACGGCCAGCCAGTAGCCGAGGGTCCCCAGCGGAAAGGCCACGGCGACGGCCACCACCGCCGCGCACCAGGCGAGGGCGGGGATCCGCAGGCGGCCCAGTGGCAGCCGGACGGCCGGGCGGGCCGTGCCGCCGCCCGTCCTGGAGTGCCCGGCGCGTCCCCGGGTGCGGGCCTCGGCGGCGACCAGCGTCACCGTCATCACCACCAGCACGACACTCAGCGCGGCGGCCGGGGTGCGGTCGAAGGAGGCGCGGTAGGAGGTGTGGATGGCCCGGGTGAACGTGTCGTACCGCATCAGCGACACCGCGCCGAAGTCGGAGAGCACGTACAGGGCGACGAGCAGCGCGCCGCCCGCGGCGGCCGGGCGCACCTGCGGGAGCGTCACGCGCAGGAACGTCCGCACGGGGCCGTGGCCGAGGGAACGGGCGGCCTCCTCCTGCGCCGGGTCGATGCCGCGCAGCGCGGCGGCGACCGGCAGATGGACGTAGGGGAAGCTGACCAGGGTGAGGGCGAGCGCGGCCCCCGTGAAGCCGCCGCTCTCCGGTACGGCGGCCAGCCAGGCGAACGCGGCGACGTAACTGGGCACGGCCAGCGGCAGGGTGGCCAGCACCGACCACGCGCGCGCTCCCGGCAGGTCGGTCCGCACGGTCAGCCAGGCCAGGGAGACGCCGAGGACCAGGCACGCCGCCACGACCGCCGCCGTCAGGCCGAGACTGCGGGCGAGGAGGTGCAGGGTGCGTTCGTCGGCGACGACCTCCCAGGCGTAGCCCGGGCCGCGTTCGAGGGCGCGGACAGCGAGGTAGCCGAGGGGCAGCAGGGCGAACAGAGCGGCGACGCAGGCCGGGACGAGCAGGACCGGAGAGGGTCTGCGGCCGGGGCCGGCGGGCGTCCCGAGCGCGGGGCGGAAGCGCCGGCGCCCGGCGGGAGCGGGCGCTCCGGCCGGGCGGGCCGCGGATTCCGTCGGGGTCACGTCGGGCTCACGGTGTCCGTCGGGCTCATGTCCTCAGACCAGTCCGACGTCCTGGAGCATGGCCAGCGTCTCCTGGAGGGAGTCGAGCTTGCCGAGGTCGATGTCGGGGGACTGGAGGGAGTCGAACGGCGGCAGGCCCTCGACGTCGCTGGTGACACCCGCGGCCAGCGGGTACTCCTTGGTCTTGTCGGCGAAGTAGGTCTGCGCCTCCTCGGACAGCAGGTAGTCGACGGCCTTCTGGGCGGTCCCGGCCTGGTCGCTGTCCTTGAGGATGCCGACGCCGGCCACATTGATCAGTGCGCCGGGGTCCTTGCCGGGCAGGAAGTTGAGCTTGGCGTTGACCTCGTCCTCGCCCTTCTCGGCGACCCGCTCGTACCAGTAGTAGTGGTTGACCAGGCCGAGTTCGACCTCGCCGGACTCCACGGCGTCGAGGGTGGCGAGGTTGTTGGCGTAGGTCCTGCCGTTGGCCTTCAGGCCCTTGAGCCACTCGCGGGTGGCGTCGTCGCCCTCCAGGACGCGCATGCCGGTGACGAACGCCTGGAAGGAGGCGTTGGTCGGGGCGAAGCCGACCTTGCCCTTCCACTCGGGCCGGACCACGTCGTGGACGCTGTCCGGGGCCTCGTCCTCGGCGACCTTGTCCGGGTTGTAGGCGATGACGCGGACGCGTCCGGACAGGCCCACCCAGTCGCCCGCACCCCCGCGGTACGCCTCGTCGACCGCGTCGAGGCTGGAGGAGGGCAGCTTGGCCAGCATGCCCTCCTTGGACAGGGCACCGAGGGCACCGGCGTCCTGCGAGAAGAACAGCCCCGCCTTGGTGCGCTCCCCCTCCTCCAGGAGCTGCGCGGCGAGTTCGGCGCTGTCGCCGTAGCGCACCTCGACCTTGGCGCCGACGGCCTTCTCCAGCTTGTCGAGGATCGGCTTGACGAGCTTCTCGTTGCGGCCGGAGTAGATGACGAGGGCGGAGTCGCCGGCCTCCGGGGAACCGCCCTTGTCGTTCCCGGAGCCGCAGGCGGCGAGGACGGGGAGGAGCAGGCCGGCCGTGACGAGCGCGGTGATCCGGCGAGCCGAGGGGCGTCGCATGTGGTGTGCCTTCCTGCGTGGCTCGCCGGTACGCCGCGGGTCGCGTCGTCGGGCGGCGAGCGGCGAAGCGATGCTTTCCAGCCAACTGTGAACATGCTATGAATAAGGTAAAGCTTGCCTAACCGTCAAGGTGCCTGTGTTCAGTGCGGACGCTGCCGCAGAAAGGTCATGCGCCCGTGATCGACCCTTCCCGGCCCCTCTCTGCCCAGTTCACCGCGCACATGGCACCCACCGCACCGGTCACGTTCCCGCCACCGCCCGTACGGCGGCGAGGAGTTCCGTTCGCGCGTCACCTCGCGTCCCACGGCGACCGCACCGCAATGATCACGCCATCGGGCGAGGTCACCTACCGCGCGCTCGCCGAACGCGTCGCCGCCACCGCCGAACGCCTCGGCCCCACACGCCGCCTGGTCCTGCTGGCCGGGGCCAACCGGGCCGAGGCCCTGGTCGTCCACCTCGCCGCTCTCGTAGCCGGCCACCCGGTCCTGCTCGTCCCCGGCGACAGCGACGGCACCGTCGACGCCCTGACCGCCGCCTACGACCCGGACGTCGTCGCGCGGCCGGACGGCCACGGCGCCTGCCCGCTCGACGAACGCCGACGCGAGAGCGCCCACACCCTCCACCCGGATCTCGCGCTGCTGCTCAGCACCTCCGGATCGACCGGCTCACCCAAACTGGTCCGGCTCTCCCACGACAACCTCCAGGCCAACGCCGAGTCCATCGCCACCTACCTGGGCATCTCCGCGGCCGACCGCGCGGCCACCACCCTCCCCATGCACTACTGCTACGGCCTGTCCGTCATCCACAGTCACCTGCTGCGCGGAGCCGGGCTGCTGCTCACCGAACGGTCGGTGTCCGACGCCGCCTTCTGGGACGAGTTCCGCGCCGCCCGCGGCACCTCCCTCGCCGGCGTGCCGTACACCTTCGACCTGCTCGACCGGGTCGGCTTCGAACAGATGCGGCTGCCCCACCTGCGGTACGTGACGCAGGCGGGAGGCCGCCTGCCCCCCGAACGGGTCGCCCGGTACGCCGAGTCGGGCCGCCGCGCGGGCTGGGAGCTGTTCGTCATGTACGGGCAGACCGAGGCGACGGCCCGCATGGCGTACCTCCCCCCGGCGCTCGCGGCGGAGCGCCCGCAGGCCGTCGGCGTGCCGATCCCCGGCGGCTCCTTCCGCATCAGCCCGGTGGACGGCATCGACGAGCCGGGCGTCGGCGAACTGGTCTACTCGGGACCCAACGTCATGCTCGGCTACGCCGAGAGCCCGGCCGACCTGGCCCTCGGGCGCACGATGGAGGAGCTGCACACCGGGGACATCGCCCGCCGCGCGCCCGACGGGCTGTACGAGATCGTGGGGCGCCGCAGCCGGTTCACCAAGATCCTGGGACTACGCATAGACCCGCAGCGCGTCGAGGCGATCCTGGACGCACACGGCGTCCCCGCCCTGTGCGCCGGGGACGACGACGCGCTGGCCGTGCTCGCGGCCCCCACCGACGGCGTCGACGCGACGGGGATCCGGCGTCTGGTGGCCGACGGCTGCGGTCTCCCGCCCCACGCGATACGCGTGCGGACGGTGCCCGAACTCCCGCGGCTCGCCACGGGCAAACCCGACTACGCGGCCGTACGACGGCAGGCGCGCGAGGCACAGGTGCCGCTGCCCGACACCGGCACCGACGACCTCCGCTCCCTCTACGCCCTGATTCTCGACCGCGCCGACGTCACCGGGGACAGCAGCTTCGTGAGCCTGGGCGGCGACTCCCTCTCCTACGTCGAGATGTCGCTGCGGCTGGAGCAGGCACTGGGCACGCTGCCCCCCGACTGGCACACCACGCCGATCCGGGAGCTGCGCCGCCACGCCGCGGCGCGGCACCCGGCCGGGAGCGCCGGGCCGCGGCGCGGGCTCCGGCACGACCTGGAGACCGGCATCGCCCTGCGGGCGATCGGCATCGTCCTCATCGTCAGCTCGCACATCCCCGTCCTCACCGTCCAGGGAGGCGCCCATGTCCTGCTCGGTGTCGCCGGGTTCAACTTCGCCCGCTTCCAGCTCTCCGCGCACGAGCGCCGGGAGCGCCTGCGCAGACTGTGGCGCGGCATCGCCCGCATCGCGCTACCGAGCGTGGTGTGGCTGGCCTTCATGCTGCTGCTCACCAGCGACTACGACCCGGCCAACCTCGTGCTGGCCAACAGCCTCTTCGCACAGGACGGTTCCGACCCGGAGTGGCGTTACTGGTTCGTCGAGGCGCTGGTCTACTTCCTGAGCGCACTGGCGGTCCTGCTGGCGATCCCGCTGCTCGACCGCGCGGAACGGCGCAGCCCCTTCGGCTTCGCCCTGGCACTGGTGGCCCTGGGGCTCGTCGGGCGGTACGACCCCTGGAACCTCGCCCACGTCCGCTACCACCTCAGCCCCACCGTCGTGTTCTTCCTGTTCGCCCTGGGCTGGGCGGCCGCACGGGCCCGCACAGCGGGGCAGCGGCTGCTGCTGACCGGCGTCCTGGCGGCCGCCCTGCCGGGGCTGTTCCCCGACGGGCAGACCCTGCGCACCGCGATCGTCGTGGGCGGACTGGCCCTGCTGATGTGGGTCCCGTCCCTGCCGGGCCTCCGTCCGCTCAACCGGCTCGCGGGCATCCTGGCGGGCAGCTCGCTGTACATCTACCTGACGCACTTCCACGTCTACCCGCACCTGCGGGACCACTCCCCGGCGCTGGCCCTGCTGGCCTCCCTCGTCTTCGGTGTGGCGTACGGCGCGGTGGCGACGCGCCTGACGAGCAGGCTCCTTTCCCGTCGTCGGCGCCCGGGGTGAGGTCAGTCGGTCCGAGCGGGCTGCCCTTGCGGGGCCGTCCAGCTGTACAGGTGCTCGGGGCGGCCCTTCTCGCCGTAGCGCAGGCTCATGCGGACCCGGCCCGCGCGCTCCATCAGCTTCAGGTAGCGGCGCGCCGTCTGGCGGCTGACGCCGGCCCGCGCCGCCACGTCGTGCGCCGCCAGCGGGCCCCCGGCCGCCCGCAGCACCTCCCGCACCAGGTCGGCGGTGGGCGCGGAGTGGCCCTTCGGCAGCGGGGACGCGTCCGCCGTGGCGGCGCCGAACGCGCCGAAGATGCGGTCCACCTCGTGCTGTTCGGCCTGGCCGCCGTCGGCGAGGGCGCGGCGCAGTGCGGCGTAACCCTCGAGCTTGGCGCGCAGCCCGGCGAAGGCGAACGGCTTGACCAGGTACTGCAGCGCGCCGTGGCGCATCGCCGCCTGGACGGTGGCGACGTCCCGCGCCGCCGTCACCATGATCACGTCCGTGTGCAGCCCGCGTTCCCGCAGCCGCCGCACCAGCGACAGTCCGGACCCGTCCGGCAGGTAGTGGTCCAGCAGGACGAGGTCGATGCCCGCCCCGGTCCGTCCTTCGGTCCGTCCTTCGGTCTGTTCTCCGGGGTGTTCGAGGAAGCTCTGCGCCTGCGCGGCCGTGTGCGCCCGGCCCGCGACCCGGAAGCCCGGGACCCTGCTGACGTAGGCCGCGTTGATCTGGGCCACCCGGTAGTCGTCGTCCACCACCAGTACGTCCAGTGTCAGCATGGGATCCCCATCGTTCGCCGGTGAACCGACCGGCAGGCGGCGGCCCGGACGACCGTAGGCGGCGAAACTCGCCCCCGGCAAGAGCCGGCCCCGGGCGCAATAAGCGCGAAATCCCCACACGGCGGACGGCGAGGCCCGGACGCACCCGCCCCGGTGCTGTCCGGGAAACCGGGCGGGTGGTCCAGGCGATGCACCCATGGTTCCGCCGCGCCGCCGTCACTGAACAGTTGAGCTCATTCAGGACGCAAAGCTCTTTGCGCTCACGGTGTGATCGGAAGGTCCTTGCGCGCCTGCTCCAGGTCGTCCTCCCAGATCCACAGCCGCTGGTGGGGCGGCACGCGGTGGTAGCCGTACAGGCCCACTTCGGTCAGGTTCCGCAGGTCCACGCACACCCGCTGGTAGGCCTGTCCGATCGTCTTGGCCGGATCGGGCACCTCTCGGGCACCGAGCTTGATGCAGGCCCGGTACTCGTATCCCAGCAGCAGGTCCTCTCCGAACTGCGCCCAGGCGCCGAGCTGCTGTGTCCACGCCGCCTCCGCCTCGTCCAGCAGCAGGTTGAGGTCGGAGGTGGGCGGGATGGAGGGGTAGATGACGAAGGTGGCCGCCCAGCCCAGCGCCACCATGTCCAGGTTGAACGTGCGCCGGCGCGGGTCGTCGCGCGGCGGCAGCGGATCGGTCGCGCTGCCGCTGAACCAGGGCGCGGTGTAGGCCAGCAGACGTCCGTTCCTCTCGACGAGCTCGCCGGTCGCGATCACGGCCATCTTGCGCTGCGAGCCGTCGGGGCGGGTCAGGCGCGTGGCCACCATGTCCTCGTGCGCCCGCGTCGCCGCCTCGCCCGCCGCCTGGTGCCGCTGCGCGGCGTCGGGGGTGATCCGGGAGACGAGATAGTCCCGCAGGTCCTGCGGCAGCGCGTCGTAGGTGCCGTCCAGCAGGCGCGCCTTGGTGCGCTCCAGAGCGGCCTGGGCGGTGGCGGGCGAACCGCCGAACTCGCTTTCCGGGGTCTCGATGGAGACCATGCGGATCGCCATTTCTATCTTCGGGGTGTCGCCGTCGGTGACATCCACGAACGCGTAATCGTTGGCAGGCCGGCTGGGGCCCACGAAGCCGAGATCGATCATGGTCATTTTCCGGTTTCAATTGACTGCGGATGTCAATTCGAACGAGGCACCGGCGCCTTTGAGTGAGCGTGCTGTCTCCAGTATCTTCCGCCACGGGAATGAACGCCAATGCTGCGCAGCCGTTGGCAATTCAATCAGTGGTGGGTGCGATCGAGCGGCCGTGCGGGACCGGATGTCCCGCGCCCGCCGCCGGAGGGGATCAGCAACCGCAACTCACACCACGTGGCGAGCAATTCCGCGACTTCGCTGTCCAGGTCCGAATCGGCGGAACCCGTGGTTCCAGGCAGCCGCAAGTCGGAACAGGAGGGCTGCTCCGTCGGCAGGCGGTCCAGGGCCGTACTGATGGCGACGGCGGCCGTGACGGACCGGACGGCGCCCTCGCTCAGGCCGGACTTCCGGGCGAACGCCTCCGCCCGGAGGACCGCGGTGCAATCGGCGTGCGGAAGCAGGGCGAGTTGCCCGTCCCTGATCTCGATCACGCGTCGGTAGAGGCGGTACTCCAGCTCCCTGACGGTCGTGAAGTCGTGGATCCTGCGACCGGGCGGCGAGAGCGCGATCTCCGGCACGGCCCGGTGCATCGTCGCCCACAGCGAGTAGAGGCGGTGATAGGCGAGGAACCGCACGCACCAGTCGTACGCGGACTGCAGGCGGGGCGCCCAGCCGGGGAAGGTGAAACCCACGATGGTGAGGAACGCCCCGGTGTTTCCGAACAGCCAGGACAACTCGTTGCGGTGCGGGAAATCGAGCCCGAACAGTGATCCGAAGAGGTTTCCCAATCGGATCGCGCTGTATCCGAGTGTCAGGGTTGCGCCTGCCGCGAGGAATTGGAGGCCGGCCCTCAGGTGCGGGTTCTCCGTCTCCTTGGCGCTTTTCCACGACGTACGGGCGATGATGACCTCGCCGCTCGTGTAGACGCCTATGTAGATCAGCAGGTAGGTGAAGTAGTAGGCGGAGTGGCCCTCGTAGACGCTGAAGTCCTCGGGATGCCGGATCGACGGTTCGAGGTTGGCGAAGAGGATCGTCGTCGCCGCCAGTGTGAGACCGCACAGGGCGATCCGGGTCCGGGCCTTCCTGCGGGCGACGGCCGGCGGATGGTTCCAGTACTGGAGGGTGATCTGCTGGCCGAAGACGAGGCAGGTGACGCCGCTCGAGGCCAGCAGGGCGGTGATGTTGGGAACGCCGATCAAGGAGTCCAGGCGTATCCAGACCGCGGGGATCAGAAGCGTGAAGCTCGTCCCGGACAGTGCGAACGTGACGCAGAGGTAGCGGAGCGCCGGATCGTCCCTGTTGCGGCGGTAGGAATTCAGCATGTAGCAGAAGCCGATCCACGCCGCGACGCTGCAGAACACGTGCAGAAAGGTGATCACGACGAGGTCCGCCGGTTCCGGAGGAGAGTCCTCTCGATGCGCCTGATCATGTGGACCGGGGTGTCGGTTCTGCCGGCCTCGTCCCGGCGGCGCTTCGTCCGGTACATCAGGAGCGAAGCGATGATCTCGGCTTCCTGCTCCTCCACCGCGTCATAACGGGACCGGTGCAGTACGCGCAGAATCATCTCCGGCGCGAGATTCGGCATCAATCGGGAGGTCAGTTCCGCGATGTCGTTGTCGCACCGGTGGTCGCACAGGATGTGTCCCAGTTCATGTGCGATGACATGGTCCTTGTGCAATTGACTCGCGCGGCTGTCATGGAAGATGTAGTCGATTTTCCCTGTCGACAGCCATAAGCCGCTGGGGGAGCCCGCAGGAAGGGACATCTCCTGTAATAAGATCGGGCGACCGGTCTGTTCGCTGACTTTTCTGCAGAGATCTGCGATAGGGAGCGGCTCGGATATGTCGATACTACGAACTATCTTCTCGCAACGTCGACGCAGGTTCATTCAAGCTCTTCCGTGGGGGGTTTACGCAGACTTTTGTCGCTGTCGCCGTCGCCGCCGGCGTCCTTCGGAAGGCCTTCGAGGTCCCTGATCCGCTCGATGATGTCACTGATCGACTGAAGGCTCTCGGGTGACAGTCCGGCCGCCCGCAGCGCGATCCGCTGGACGCCGGCATCGCGGAGGGAAACCAGGTATTCGAGCTCGGCGTCGACCTCTTCGGCCACTTGGTCGTCGAAGAAGTACGCCGGCGGCACGCCGAAGAACTTGGCCAGAGCGCCGATGTGACGCAGCGTCGGGTTGTTCCGCTGTCCGTTGCGGAGCAGCCAGATGTAGCTGCTGGAGATCGATACGCCACTGGCCGAGATGACACGGGCGACCTCGTCCGTGCTGTACGGCCCTCGCCCGGCGGGTGCGACCGTGCGGAACAGGTGGTTCAGCCGGTCGGCGAAGGTGGGAGCGGTGTCGGGAGCCGTGTCAGTCATGGCTGCCCCTCTCTTCTCTTGGTCCTCGGCCCTTCCCCCGCAATGGCTGCCAGCATAGCTCTCCACTAGTGTGGAGACCCAAGTTGATCGCTGTCCATGTCAGTTGACAACGCCTCGGCGGCTCTCCTAGCGTTCAGCGTCAGCGAGTTGGACAGCCTCGTGGCCCTCAAGTCGTACCAAGGGCCAGGTGTATCGGCCGGTGGGGCGAGGTCGGTGAGCCACAGCGCAGCAGATCAGCGGCTGTGGCCCAGCCACACGAGTGTGGCCGTCGACGCTCCTCCGCCGCCGGTCGGGCCGTCCCGTCCCTCCGCACCTCTAGTGCACGGCGCCACCCCCGCATTCCTTTCCCCTCACCCGTTGGAGGACACGTATGTCGGACGTCGCGCAGTCCCAGGGCTTCACCGACCGGCAAGAACTCCGCCGGCTCAACCGGGCGACGGTCGAGCGGTACATGAACACCAAGGGCAAGGACCGGCTGGAGCGGCACCTGTTGTTCACGGAGGACGGCGTCGGCGGTCTGTGGACCACCGACACCGGGGCGCCCATCGCCATCACCGGCCGCGACAGGCTCGCCGAGCACGCGGTGTGGTCCCTGCGGTGCTTCCCCGACTGGGAGTGGTACAACGTCCAGATCTTCGAGACGCAGGACCCCAACCACCTGTGGGTGGAGTGCGACGGGCACGGGAAGATCCTCTTCGACGGCTATCCCGAGGGCTACTACGAGAACCACTTCCTGCACTCCTTCGAGCTGGCGGACGGGAAGATCAAACGGCAGCGCGAGTTCATGAACCCGTTCGAGCAGCTGCGCGCACTCGGTATCCCCGTACCGGAGATCAAGCGCGCGGGCATCCCCACCTGACCTCGTCCCGTCGCTGTCTGGAGACCCCTGTGCAGGAAGTCCTGAGTGACATCCGCGGCCTCGAGGCGTTACAGCAGCCCGAGTGGCCCGACCCCCTGGAAGCGGACCGCACACGGTCGGAACTGGCCGGCCGCCCCCCACTCGTACGCCCCGCAGACCTCCTCACCCTGCGCGCACTGCTCGCCCGGGTCGCCGCCGGGGAGGCCCTGGTGGTGCAGGCCGGAGACTGCGCCGAAGACCCCGGCGAACGCACGCACGGCGACGTCGCGCGCAAGGCGGCCCTCCTGGAGGTGCTGGCCGGGACCCTGCGGCTGAGCACGGCCAAGCCCGTCGTGCGGGCCGGGCGCATCGCCGGCCAGTTCGCGAAGCCCCGCTCCCGCCCCACCGAGACCCTGAACGGCTGGGAGGTCACCTCCTACCGCGGCCACCTGGTCAACGCCCCCGAACCCGATCCGGACGCGAGGCGCCCCGACCCGCGCCGTCTCCTGGCCGGCTACCGGGCCGCCGAGGAGATCATGGGACACCTCGGCTGGCGGCGGCCCGCCGAGGACCCCCTCATGGCGCCGCCGGTCTGGACGAGCCACGAGGCACTCCTGCTCGACTACGAACTGCCCCTGCTCCGCGAGGACGACGAGGGCCGCCTGTTCCTCGGCTCCACCCACTGGCCCTGGATCGGAGAACGCACCCGCCAGGTCGACGGTGCCCACGTCGCCCTGCTCTCCCGCGTGATCAACCCGGTGGCGTGCAAGGTCGGGCCCCGCACCACCCCGGACGAACTCCTCGCCCTGTGCCGACGGCTCGATCCGCTGCGCGAGCCGGGCCGGCTCACCCTCATCGCACGCATGGGATCCGACCGGGTCGCCGCGTGCCTGCCTCCCCTCGTGGCAGCCGTGCGCGGCGCGGGACACCCCGTCATCTGGCTCACCGATCCCATGCACGGCAACACGGTCACGGCGCCGGGCGGCACCAAGACCCGCCGGGTCACGGCGATCTCGGAGGAAGTGGCGCGCTTCCAGGAGATCGTCACCGCCATGGGAGGCACCTGCGGCGGCGTGCACCTGGAGACCACCCCCGACGACGTCACCGAGTGCATCTCGGCCGAGGCCGACCTGGACCGGGTCGGCGACAAGTACACGAGCCTG
Organism: Streptomyces olindensis; assembly: GCF_040645895.1. Lineage (NCBI taxonomy): Bacteria > Bacillati > Actinomycetota > Actinomycetes > Kitasatosporales > Streptomycetaceae > Streptomyces > Streptomyces olindensis. The sequence continues at coordinate 225,155 of NZ_JBEYZD010000001.1, forward strand.
TGCGACCCGCGCCTCAACCCCCGTCAGGCCGTTTCGGTGCTGTCCGTCTGGAACTCCTGAACCCCGACGCGCGAGGAAGACCATGCCTGGTATACCGCCGATCGAACCGTACTCCCTGCCCTCCGCCGCCGAGTTGCCCGCCAACCTCGTCGACTGGGAGGCCGACCCGGACCGTGCCGTGCTGCTCGTCCACGACATGCAGCGCTACTTCCTGGCCCCGCTGCCGGAAAGCACCCGCGGACAGCTCGTCGACAACGCGGCGGCCCTGCGCGACCAGTGCGCCGCAGCCGGCGTCCCCGTGGCCTACACCGCCCAGCCCGGCGGCATGACCGAGCGACAACGCGGCCTGCTCAAGGACTTCTGGGGGCAGGGCATGCGCCCGGAGCCGGCCGACCGCGAGATCGTCGCCGAACTCGCGCCCGCGGCCGGGGACTGGCAGCTGACCAAGTGGCGCTACAGCGCGTTCTTCGACTCACCGCTGCTCGACCTCCTCCGCGACAGCGGCCGGGACCAGCTGATCCTGTGCGGGGTCTACGCGCACGTCGGCGTCCTGGCGACGGCCGTCGAGGCGTTCTCCCACGACATCCAGGTCTTCCTGGTGGGCGACGCGGTCGCCGACTTCTCCGCGCGGCACCACCGCATGGCGCTCGGCTACGCCGCCGAACGCTGCGGAAAGGTCGTCACGACGAAGGAGATCCTCGGGTGAGCACCGACCTGCTCGACGACATCCTGCACAACCGGGCGGCCGCCTACGCGCTGTTGCACCGCCCGGAGGCCGCGGGACCGGACACCCTCGACGTCCTCGTCGGCGAGGTGTCGACACCCGCCGCACTGGCCGACCTGCCCCTGGCCGAGACCGGTGACCCGGCTCCCGGCGGCCCGCGCCACGAGGTGCTCGCCGTGATCCCCTACCGGCAGATCACCGAACGCGGCTACCCCGCCCCCGACGACGGTGCCCCCCTCATCGCCCTCAGCGTCACCGACGCCCGGCAGCTCCCCCTCGTCACCGCCCTGGCCCGCCTCCCGAAGGTCCCGACCGCGCTGCGCGACGGGCACTTCGACGTGGACGACGACACGTACGAGGGGATCGTCCGCGCCATCGTCGACGGAGCCATCGGCACCGGGAAGGGCGCCAACTTCGTCATCAAGCGTTCCTTCGTCGCGGACATCACCGGCTACGGACCGCACAGCGCGCTCTCCTTCTTCCGCCGCCTGCTGCGGCACGAGACGGGCGCGTACTGGACCTTCCTCATCCACACGGGAGAGCGGACCTTCGTCGGGGCCTCGCCCGAGCGCCACATCAGCGTGGACGCCGGCCGGGCCGTGATGAACCCGATCAGCGGCACCTACCGCTACCCGGCCGCGGGACCGGCCCTGCCCGAGGTCCTGGCCTTCCTCGCCGACCGCAAGGAAACCGACGAGCTGTACATGGTCGTCGACGAGGAACTCAAGATGATGGCCCGGATCTGCCCGGAGGGCGGCCGCGTGACCGGCCCGCACCTCAAGGAGATGGCCAGCCTCGCCCACACCGAGTACTTCATCGAGGGCCACACCGACCTGGACGCCCGCGACATCCTGCGCGAGACCCTGTTCGCTCCGACGGTGACCGGATCACCCCTGGAAAGCGCCTGCCGCGTCATCGCCGACCACGAGCCGCAGGGGCGGGGCTACTACAGCGGGGTCGCCGCGCTGATCGGCCGGGACGCCCAGGGCCGCCGCGCCCTCGACTCCGCCATCCTCATCCGAACGGCGGACATCGACCGTTCGGGCCGGGTGCGCATCGGAGTCGGCGGCACCCTGGTACGCCATTCCCAGCCGGCCGAGGAGGCGGCCGAGACCCGCGCCAAGGCGGCCGGACTGGTGGCCGCCCTGGAGGCGGGCGGCCCGCAGGGCTTCGCCGCCCACCCGCGCGTCCGTGCCGAGCTGGCGCGGCGCAACGACGCCATCTCCGACTTCTGGCTGCGCGACGCGGCCCACCGCGCCGCACCGCACCGGGACCTCGTCGGCCGCCGCGCGCTGGTCGTCGACGCCGAGGACACCTTCACCGCCATGATCGGCCACCAACTGCGCGCCCTGGGACTGGAGGTGTCCGTTCGCCGCTTCGACGAGGACTACGCCCTCGACGGCCACGACCTCGTCGTCATGGGACCGGGACCGGGGGACCCGACCGAGACCTCCGACCCCAAGGTGGCCCATCTGCACGCCGCGGTGCGCACGCTGCTCACCGCCGACCAGCCCTTCCTGGCGGTGTGCCTGAGCCATCAGGTGCTCAGCATGGCCCTGGGCTTCGAACTGGCCCGGCTCGCCGTCCCGAGGCAGGGGCTGCAGAAGACGATCGACCTGTTCGGGGCGCGGGAGGACGTCGCCTTCTACAACACCTTCACCGCCCGCAGCGCCGAGGACAAGCGCGAGGTCGAGGGCGTCGGCGTGGTGGAGGTCAGCCGCGACCGACGGACCGGGGACGTGTACGCGCTGCGCGGGCCGCGGTTCGCGTCCCTGCAGTTCCACGCCGAGTCCGTGCTCACACTCGACGGACCGCGCATCCTGGCCGACGTCCTGCGGGACGTACTCAACCGATGAGCGCACAGCGGGAGGACACCGTGCACCACCCCTACGTCGTGGTCGACGCCTTCGCCGCCGAGGCGCTCAAGGGCAACCCGGTGGCCGTCTACCTCGAGGCCGACACCCTGACGGCCGATCAGATGCAGCGCATCGCCAAGGAGATGAACCTCTCCGAGACGACCTTCGTGCTGCGCCCGGAGCAGGGCGGAGACGCCCACGTCCGGGTCTTCACACCGGTCAACGAACTCCCCTTCGCCGGCCACCCGTTGCTCGGCACCGCCATCGCCCTCGGCAACCGCGGCGGCGCGGACCGGCTCACGCTGGAGACCGCCATGGGCCCCGTCCCCTTCGAACTCACCCGCAAAAACGGGGTGGTGACCGAGGCGTGGATGCGGCAGCCGGTGCCCGTCTGGGAGCGGTTCGAGGCGCGCGAGGCGCTGCTCGCCGCCCTGGGCGTGCGGGAGACCGCCCTGCCCGTGGAGATCTACCGCAACGGACCCCGCCACGTGCTGGTCGCCCTGGGCAGCGTCGAAGAGCTCTCCGCCCTCCACCCCGACCACCGGGCGCTCACGGCGTTCACCGACATGGCCGTCAACTGCATCGCCGGTGACGGGACCCGGTGGCGGAGCCGGATGTTCTCGCCCGCGTACGGCGTGGTCGAGGACGCCGCCACCGGCTCCGCGGCCGGACCCATCGCGATCCACCTGGCCCGCCACGGCGTGGCCAAGTACGGGCAGCCCGTCCGGATCACGCAGGGCGTGGAGATGGGCAGGCCCTCGACGATGCACGCCCGCGCCGAAGGCGACGGCGACGACGTCACCAGTGTCGAGGTGGGCGGCGAGGGCGTCGTCGTGATCGAAGGAACCCTGCACCTGTGACCACCGCCGACAGCCGCACCCGGAGGCGTACATGAGCAGTACGAGGTCCGAGTCCCTCACCGGGACCGTGGAGCTGCCCTTCCCGGAGTTCACGGCACCGCCGTCCGATCCTCTGAAGTTGCTCGGGGAATGGCTGGCCGAGGCCGAACGGCACCACGTCCGCGAGCCCCGGGCGCTCGCCCTCGCCACGGCCGACGTCCACGGCCGCACGTCTTCGAGGACCGTCGTCCTGAACAGGCTGACCGGCACCGGGCTGCTCTTCACCACGCACCTGGGCAGCCGGAAGGGCCGGGACCTGGAACGCAATCCGTGGGCCTCGGGGGTGCTGTACTGGCGCGAGACGAGCCGGCAGATCGCGGTCGCCGGCCCGGTCGAACGGCTGCCCGACGCGGAGGCGGACGCGCTGTGGGCGGCCCGCCCCGTCTTCACCCACTCCATGTCGACCGCGTCACGCCAGAGCGAACCCCTGGACAGCCTCGACGACGTGACCGCGCTGCGCGAACGGGCCGCGCGCCTGGCGCACAGCGGGCAGCCGCTGCCCCGCCCGGCGGCCTTCGTCGCCTACGAACTGCGCCCCGACGAGATCGAGTTCTGGGCCAACGGCCACGACCGGCTGCACGAGCGGCTGCGCTACGACCGGGCCGGCCAGGGCTGGAGCGTCACGCGGCTCCAGCCCTGACGTCCCGACCGGCGAACACCGACCGATGTCCGAGCACCTCATCGATGCGGAACGCGAGAATCCCATGCAGGACCCGAACCTCCCGTCCCTCCGATTCCTCCACGCAGGCTTCCACGCCTCCGCCCGACGCCACGCCGACCGCCCCGCCCTGTCGCTCGCCGGGCACAGCTGGACGTACGCCGAACTCGACCGTGTCGCGCGACAGTGGGCCGCCGCGCTGCTCCGGGTGAGCGCACGGCCCCGCCGCGTCGGCATCCTCGGTCACCGCAGCCTCGTCACCTACGCGGGTTTCCTCGCCGCCCTCTACGCGGGCGCGGCCGCGGTGCCGCTGAACAAGAAGTACCCCGCGGCCCGCAACCAGGACATCGTGGAGCGGTCCGGTCTCGACGCCGTCCTCAGCGACGACGGAGCCGTAGCCCAGCTCGTCCCGCTGCTGAGCGCCCTGGACGAGATCCCGCCGGTCCTCCTCCCGGAGACCGACGACGCCCCCAACGGGCTGCCCGCCGGGACACCCATGCTCACCCGGCGCGACATCGACGGCGGAACCCCCCTGCCCGAGCCGGTCTTCGGCGACCCCGACGACACGGCGTACCTCCTCTTCACCTCCGGCTCCACCGGCCGGCCCAAGGGCGTACCGATCACGCACGCTCACGTCACCTCCTTCCTGAGGGTCAACTCCGAGCGCTACGACTTCACCCCCGAGGACCGGTTCACCAACACCTTCGACCAGACCTTCGACCTGTCGGTCTTCGACCTGTTCATGGCCTGGGGGAGCGGGGGCTGCCTGCTGCCCATGGACGTCCCCGACCTGCGCTCCCCGGTGGACTTCGTCCGCGAGCGGGGCATCACGGTCTGGTTCTCGGTGCCCTCGGTCGCCGTACTGCAACAGCGCGCCGGTGCCCTGGTGCCCGGCTGCATGCCCACACTGCGCTGGAGCCTGTTCTGCGGGGAGGCCCTGGCGGCGTCGGCGGCCGCGGCGTGGCAGACCGCGGCACCCCACTCCGTGCTGGAGAACCTGTACGGGCCCACCGAGGCGACCATCGCCTGCATGGCGTACCGCTGGGACCCCCTGCGTTCCCCCGACCGGGCGGTCAACGGCGTCGTCCCGATCGGCACGCCCTACCCGGGCATGGCGGCCGGCCTGTTCGCCGAGGACGGCAGCACGGTCCCCGACGGTGCCACCGGCGAGATCTGCCTGCAGGGGCCCCAGGTCTTCGGGGGGTACTGGCGGGACCCCGAGCAGACGCGGCGCGGCTTCCACACCCGGGCGGACGGCAGGTGGTACCGCACGGGCGACCTCGGACGCAGGGCCGCGGACGGCACGTTCACCTTCCTCGGACGCCTCGACTCCCAGGTGAAGATCCTCGGCCACCGGGTCGAGACGGGCGAGGTGGAGGCACACCTGCGGCAGCAGGAGGGCGTCGACCAGGCCGTGGTCGTGGCCGTACCGGGCGAGGACGACAGCACCACCGTGCTCGCCGCGATCGTCTCCGGTCCCGAGCCGGACGCGTACGCGATCGAGAAGGGCCTGCGGGACTCCCTGCCGCCCTACATGATCCCGTTCTCGTTCCACCTCGTGGACGACCTGCCGCTCAACGCCAACGGAAAGGTCGATCGCCGGGCACTGCGCGAGCAGGTGCTCTCCGGAGAGCTCGAACCGCTTCCGCTCTGATCCGCCGGCAGCGCCGGTACCCACCCAGGAAAGGGACGCACAGTGAAGGTCGGCGACATACACCTCGCGGGCATCGGTACGTACCTGCCGCAGCGCACGCCCGTGGCGGAGGCGGTGGCCCGGGGCTGGTTCGAGGCGACCGCCGCGGAGGAGTCGGGACTCGCCTCCGTCACCATCGAACCCACCCTGTCCGCACCGGAGATGGCCGTCCGGGCCGCCCGCCGGGCCGTCGAGCACTCCGGCCATGCCCCCGGGGACTTCGCCGCCGTACTGCACAGCGGCGTCTACCACCAGGGCCCCGAAGGCTGGTCCGCCCCCCATTTCGTGCTGCACCGGACACTGGACCGGCCCATCCCCGCCTTCGAGGTGCGGCACGGCTGCCTGTCGGTGCTCACCGCGCTGCGCCTGGCCGCGGACATGCTGCGACCCGGCTCGACGGAGGGGGAGGCGGTCCTCATCACGGCGGCGGACAACTTCTCCACCCCGCTGGTGGACCGGTGGAACGACTCGGAGCACGCCGTCTACGCGGACACCGGATCCGCTCTCGTCGTCTCCACCCGCCCCGGCTTCGCCCGGCTGAAGGCCGTGGGCTCCCGCTCCCTCCCCGATCTCGAATCCATGCACCGCGGCGACGAGCCGTTGCTGCCCCCGGCGCGGCACCCCGACCGACCCATGCTCGTGGGGCCCCGGCTGCGGGCGTGGGCCGAGCGTCCCGGCGCCGGCCCGCACGACATGATCAACGCCGTGACCCGGTACGGCGAACTGGTCGCCGAGGTCGCCGAACGGACCCTGGACGAGGCCGGCGTCGACTGGGACGACATCGCCCGCGTCGCCCACATCGGCTTCAACGAGGACGCCCTGCACTCGCTCCTGCTCGACCCGCTCGGCGTACCGACGAAGGCCGGCACCTGGGACTACACCCGCACCATCGGCCACGCCAGCGTGGGCGACCCCGTCCTGGGCCTGGCCCACCTGTGGACCACGGGCCAGGTCGGCGAGGGGGACCACGTCCTGCTCCTCGGGGCCACGGAGGGCATGGAGGCGGGCTGCGCGGTCGTCGAGATCACCGAGCCGGGCGGCAGCACCCCGGGCGACGACGCCGAAGGGACCCTGCGATGAGCGGCACACCGGCCTCCGGGCCCACCGTGACCATCGACGACGTCCGGGACGCCGTCGCCGCGGTCCTCCGGGTGGCACCCGAAGAGGTGGGCGACGACACCGACCTCGCGGACCTGGGCCTCGACTCGCTCCGCGTGATGCGGCTGAGCGGCCGGTGGCGGCGGCAGGGCCTGGTGGCCGACTTCGCGGTCCTCGCCGCCGAGCCCACCGTGCGTGCCTGGACGCGGTACCTCGGGGGCACGGCGGCGGGACCGGACCGCCCCGGGCGGAACGGGAGTTCACCGCGGTGAGCGCGCAGCTTCGGGACCGGGTGCGAGGAGCGGTGCTCACCCCGGGCGACAAGGGCTTCGACGCCGGCTGCTCGGGCTTCCAGACCGCCTACCGCCACCGGCCCTCCGTCCTCGTACGGGTCGCCGCCGCCGAGGACGTGGCGGCGGCGGTGCGCTACGCCGCCGACCGTGCGCTTCCCGTCGCGGTGCAGGCGACCGGCCACGGCCTGACCGTTCCCGCCGACGGCGGCCTGCTCCTCGACACCTCGGCGATGACCGGGGTGACGGTGGACGCGGCGACGCGCACCGCGCGGGTCGCGGCGGGCACGCGCGTCGGCGAGGTCGTCCACGCCGCCGCCCGCTACGGCCTCGCGCCCCTGAACGGCTCCTCCACGGATGTCGGCACGGTGGGCTACGTCCTGGGCGGCGGTCTCGGCCTGCTGGCACGCGAGTTCGGCTACGCGGCCGACCACGTGCGGTCCTTCGACGTCGTGACACCCGACGGCCGCACCCGGCGGGTGACGCCGGACACCGAACCCGAGCTGTTCTGGGCGCTGCGCGGGGGAGGCGGCGCCCTCGCGGTGGTCACCGCCATGGAAGTCGGCCTGGTCACGGTCAGCAACCTGTACGGCGGCGAGCTGGTCTTCGACACGGCGCGGGTCCCGCACCTGCTCGACATCTACCGCGAGTGGATCCGCGCCTTGCCCAGGGAACTGACGTCCTCGGTCTCCCTGCTCTCCTACCCCGACGTGCCGGCCGTCCCGGCCGCCCTGCGGGGCCGCCATGTGACCCATGTGCGCGTCGCGTTCCACGGGGACCCCCGGAGGGGAGCGGAGCTGGTGGCACCGTTGCGCGCCGCCGGTCCCGCCCTGTCGGACAGCGTCGCCGTCATGCCGTACACCGAATGCGGGTCGATCTACCACGACCCGCCGTGGCCGCACGCCTACTTGGGGAACAACCACATGCTGCGGGAGTTCGGCCCGCGGGCGGCCGAGGCGGTGCGGGACGCCGCGCACCCGGACGCGCCGGGCCGCCTGGTGATCGACATCCGCCACCTGGGCGGGGCCCTGGCCGAGGCGCCCGGCGTGCCCAACGCCGTGGGCCATCGCGATGCCCACTGTCTCGTGCGCGTGCTGTCCCCGCTGGCGGACACCGGCGAGGACCAGGCACGCGCGGCGCACCGCAAGCTCGACGACGCGCTGGCACCGTGGCGCGTGGGGCGGTTCCTCAACTTCGTCTACGGCGGTCACCGGGACGGCGACGCCGAGGCGACGGCGCACGACGTGTGGGAGCCGGCCGACCGGCAGCGCCTGGCCCGGCTGAAGGCCCGCGTCGACCCGGCCGGCCTGCTGCGCTGCACGCTCACTCCGTCGGCACCCGCCACCGTGACCGGGTGACCGAATGACCGCCCGCACGGAGGACACCGCCCGCACGGAGGACACCGCCCGCACGGAGGACACCGCCCGCACGGAGGACACCGCCCGCACGGAGAACACCATCCGTGCGGAGGGTGCCGCTCGCCCGGAGGAGACCGCCGACCGGTGGCCGTTGGTCGACCGGGAAGCGCCGCTGGCCGAGATCGACGCGCTCGCCGCACACCGCCGCGGGGTCCTGCTGACCGGGCCGCCCGGAACGGGCCGGTCACGGCTGCTGCGGGAGGCGCTCCACCGGTCGGGGCGCCCCGGCACGGTGGTGGACCACGAGACACTCCCGACCCTGCCGGAACCACACGCCCCGGCCGCCGGACCGCCTCCCGTCCTGGCCGTCGACGACGCGCACCGCCTGCACCCGGCGCCCGCACAGCGGTTGGCCGCCCTGGTACGGCGGGGCCGGATCCTGCTGCTCGCCACAGCGCTCCACGGTGCCCCGCTGCCCGCCCCGATCGCCGAGCTGCGGGAGGACGAGCTGCTCGGATCCGTCACGACGACCCCCTTCGACCTGGCCGGCACCACACGGGCCCTGCGCGCCAGGCTGGGCAGCCAGGTCGCCACCGACACGGCGGCCCGGCTGTGGGAACTCACCGGCGGCAACCCCTTGTTGCTCGCGGAGCTGGTCGAGGCGTCGATCGCCGACGGCACCCTGCGCCCGGCCCAGGGACTGTGGCAGTGGCAGCAGGGCCCCGCGGGTCGGCGGCCCGCCAGACGGGTCTGCCAGGCCGTCGACCGGCTGTCGGGGCCGCTGGACGCGGCGGAGCGGGAGCTGATCGCCCTGCTCGCGCTGGGCGGGCCGCTGTCCGGGGAACTGCCGCTGATCGCCGGGCTGGCCGACGCCGCGGACCGTCTGCTCCGCCGGGCCGTCGTGACGGCCGAACCGGTCGGCCGCGGCCGCCGGCTGCGCCTGTGCCGGCCCCTGAGCGGACACGTGATCCTCGCCGGGCTGCCCGCACGGCAGGCGCGCGAACTGCGCCTGCGGCTCGCCGACGCGCTGGACCAGGCAGGCGACGCCCGCCAGGAGAAGGCCGCCGTGCCGGCGTCCGTGGCACTGCGCGTCGACGCCGGCCAGACACCCCCGGCCGCCCGGTTGCGGACGGCAGCCGAAGTCGCCCTCCGGCGCGGCGACTTCGCCGCCGCCGAACGGTTCGCGCGTCTCGCCCTCGGCGATGCGCCGAGCACGGGGCGGCCGGCCGCCGCCGACGCCGCGTCGGCACTCCTGCTGGGCCGGGCACTGTCGGGGCAGGGGCGCGGCGCGGAGGCCGAGGCCGCGCTCGCCGCTGCCGACGGGCGCAGCGGCGAGGCCGTCGGCGCCAGGGTGCGCAACCTGGCCTGGACGATGCGCCGTGTCGAGGCGGCCGCCGCCCTCGCCGAGCGGGTCCCGGACCGGTCGGGTCGCCTCCTGCGGGCGACCGTCGGGCTGCTGCGGGACCGGCTGGGCGACGTGGCCGGAAGCGGGGAGACCGCGCCGCGCGAGACCTCCGGTTCACCGGTGGCGCCCTCCTGTGTTCCCGTCGCCGCCTTCGCACGCCTGGAGACGGAAGGCAGCGCGGCCGCCTCGGCGTTACTGGAGCGGAGCCGCCAGGTGGAGAACCGGACCGAGCCCGACCGGATCACATACGCGGCGGTCGGCGCGTACACCGCCGCCGAGGCCGGGGACGACCCCGGCCTGCGCCACCACCTGGACAGGCTGCGCCGTACGGCCGCCCCCTACGATCAGCGGGCTCGGGTGTGGGGGGAAGCCGTCGAGGCGCGAGCCCACCGCGCCGCCGGCCGGCTGCCGGACGCGGTCGCGCTGCTGCGACGGGCCGCTGCCGCTCCGGACGGCCAGGACTGGTTCACCACCCGGCCCTGGCTGCTGGCGCAACTCGCGGGCGCGCTGGCCGAGTCGGGGCAGCACACGGAAGCGGTCCGCACCCTGATCGAGGTGCGCGTCGCGGCCCGCCGGACACCGCGCTACCCGCTCGCGGAGGACCACATCGCGCTGGAGGAGGCCCGGATCCTGGGCCGGTCGGGTGATGTACCGGGGGCGGTGCGCCGCGCCGAGGAGGTGGCGCGGCGCTCGGCCGCCGCCGGGCGGAAGGCCACGGCCCTGGCGGCCCTGCACCTGCTGGCCCGGCTGGGCCGGGCGGCTGTCGCCGCCGAGCTGCTGGACGCCCTCGGCGTCGCGGTGCGGTGCCCGGTCGGTGAACTGCGCGCACTGCACGTGCGGGCCCTGGCCGGCCGGGACGCCGCGCACCTCGACGACCTGGCCGACCGGTTCGCCCGGCTCGGCCGGTTTCCCCTCGCGGCGGAGTGCGCGAGTCAGGCGCACCGGCTGAACCGGGACGCGGGCCGGCACCGGGCCGCCCGGGCCTCGCTCGCGGCGTGCCGCGGCCATCTCGCCGCCACGGCCGGCACGGAACTGCCCGGCTGGGCCGCGTCCTTGGGCCCTTCGGCGCCCGCGCCCGCACGCCGGCGCGAACTCACCGCGCGCGAGCACCAGACGGCGACCCTGGCGGCGTCCGGGATGGAGAACGGGGAGATCGCGCGGCGGCTGTCGGTCTCGGTCCGCACCGTCGAGAACCACCTGTACCGGGCCTACGGCAAGCTCGGCATCACCTCCCGGGCGGAACTGGCCGGGCACGTCGGGGCGCGGGCCGGGTTCGCTCAGCCGCCGTCCGGGTAGAGCGCGGCGAGAGCGGCGATCATGTCGGAGATCGCCTCGACCGCCTCGGGCGGATCCAGCACCTCGACGTCGGTCCCGAACTGGAGCAACTGACAGACGGCGGCCGGCACCGGGTAGTCCAGCTCGACCGTGAGCCATTCGGTGTCGGCCCGCGTGACGCTCTCGGTGTCGGCCCGCGTGATGCTCTCGGTGTCCGCCCCGGTGCTGTCGGTCTCCGTCGGCCACACGGGCTCCGCGCCCGGCCCGGGCGCCCCGACGACTCCGCGGAAGTTCGCGCGGGTGAGCCGCTGCAGCATGTCCAGGCGCCCGCGCCTGACCCGGGCCCGGACCACGATCCCCGGCTCGCGGTTCTCCACCCGCTGCCGCAGTTCCTCCCACACCCGCACCAGCTGCATCCCGTCCCGGCGGCACACCGGCTCGGTGGTCACCGCGACGCCCCCGAGCCGGTCGGTACGGAACAACTGCGCCTGCCCGGCGTGGTCGGCGACGAGGTACCAGGTGCCCGCCTTGGAGACCAAGCCGTACGGATCGACGGTGTAGGTGTGCACCGACGTGCTGCCGCTGTGCCGGTAGGCGATGCGCAGCCGGCGGTCGGCGAGGACCGCGTCGTACAGCTCGTCCATCCCGGACGTGTCCTGCCGGGGCCCCGAGAGCCAGCCGTCCGGGTCGATCAGCAGCCGCCGGCTGGTCAGTTCGGCCGCCGGCCGGTGCGGCGCGGGCAGCGCGGCCATCATCTTGCGCAGCGCGGAGCCCATCGCCTGGTCCAGCCCCAGCGCCGAGTGCGCGCTCTGGCCCACGAGGACGAACAGGGCCCTCGCCTCGTCGCGGGTCAGCCCGGTCATGTCGGTGCGGAAGCCGGGCAGCAGCCGGATGCCCCCGTACCGGCCGCGCTCGGCGTACACCGGGACACCGGCCGCCGACAGCGCCTCGACGTCGCGGTACACCGTGCGCACCGAGACCTCCAGGCGCTCGGCGAGTTCGCCGGCCGGAACCAGGTCCCGGTGCTGGAGCAACAACAGGATGGACAGCAGTCGGTCGGACTTCACCCTTCCGAGTGTCGGGCATACCTGACGGCACCTGTCAGGTTTCGGACTGAGGATGACGCGTGCCGGTACGAACCGAAACGGAGACATCTGTGAAGCACGACGACATCCAGGCACTCGCCTCCCGGGTTGCGGGCCCCGTCCTCCTCCCGGGCGACCAGGACTTCGACGAGGAGCGCACCGGAGCGAACCTCGCCCTGCGGCACACGCCCGACGTGATCGTCGGCGCGGCGCGGGCCGAGGACGTCCAGGAGGCGGTCCGTTTCGCCGCCGGGCGCGGGCTGCCCGTCGCCGTGCAGGCCACGGGGCACGGGTTCGCCGCCGCCGCCGAGGGCGGGCTGCTGATCACGACGGGCCGGATGACCGGTGTGGAGGTCGACGCGGAGCGCCGCACGGTGACCGTCGAGGCGGGTGCGCGCTTCGAGCAGGTGATCCCGGCGACGGCCCCGCACGGCCTCGCACCGCTCAACGGATCGGCACCGCACGTCGGCGTCGTCTCCTACGTCCTCGGCGGCGGTGTGGGCCTGCTGGTGCGCACCTACGGTTACGCCGCGGACCGGGTGCGGTCCCTGGAGGTGGTGACCGCGGACGGCGCGCTGCGCCGGGTCACCTCGGACAGCGACCCCGACCTGTACTGGGCGCTGGTGGGAGGCCGGGACAACTTCGGGATCGTCACCCGGCTGGAAATGGACCTCGTTCCGGTGTCCCGGGTGTACGGCGGCGGTTTCTTCTTCGACGCGGAGGCGGCGCCGGACGTCCTGAGCGCCTACGCCCGGTGGACCTCCGACCTGCCCCGGGAGATGAACTCCTCGGTGGCGCTCGTTCCGATGCCGGACGACCCGGAGGTGCCCGAGCCGATGCGAGGCCGGCACGTCTACCACGTGCGGATCGCCTACACCGGCAGCGCGGAGGAGGGCGCGCGGCTGGTGGCCCCGCTGCGGGACGCCGGCCCGGTCCTGATCGAGGACCTGCGGGACATGCCGTACACGGAGAGCGGCTCCATCCACGACGAACCGCCGTTCCCGGTCCCCTTCCAGCGCGAGACGGTGATGCTGCGGGAAGCGGACGACGACGTGCTGCGCGTCCTCCTGGAACACGTGGGTCCGCAGGCCCCGTTGCCGGTCGTCGTGGAACTGCGGCACCTCGGCGGAGCCCTGGCGACCCCGCCCGAGCGGCCCAACTCCGTGGCCCACCGGGACGCCGGATACCTGCTGTCCGTCGTCACCCTGCTGTTCGGGATCACCGAAGAGGACACCCGGCCGCTGTACAAGCAGCTCCGCGAGGCCCTGCGGCCGGTCTCGTCCGGCGCCGGCCTGAACTTCCTGGGCCACGGCGCGAACGCCGGTGAGGAGACGGTCCGCACGGCGTACGCCCCCGCGGACCTCGACCGGCTGGCCAGGCTCAAGGCCGTCCACGACCCGGACAACCTCTTCCGCCTCAACTACAACATCCCGCCGGCGGGCGACGGCCCGACCGGGACGGCCTGAACGGGAGGCGGGCGATGACCGCTTCACCGACCTCCTCCGGGCCGGCCGCCGACCGCCACGATCGGTCCGGACCCGGTACCGGCGGGGAGATGCGCCGCGTCCTCGTCCTGGACGCGGCGGGGATGGGCGTCGTCGGGATCGGCTACCTCGCCGCCGCGCAGCCGCTCAGCAGGCTGTTCGGACCGGACACGGCTCTGGTGGCTGCCGTCGGCGCGGTGATGCTGGCGCTGGGTGCCGGCATCGCGGCCGTGGCCCGCCTGCGCCGGATCCCGGCCGCGGCCGTGCGTGCCGTGATCGGCTGCGGTGCCCTGTGGATCGTGCTCAGCCTGGCGGCTCTGGCCTTCGGATGGCTCGATCTCACGACCGCCGGGGTGGTGTGGACCTGGCTCCAGACCGTCCCCGTGGCGGTGTTCGCGTCCTGGCAGACCGCCGTTCTCCGGCGGAGTCATACCGGGGACAGGACCTAGGCGAGAGCCCGTCCCGCGTCCACTCCCTGCGCGGGACGGGCTCGCGGCCCGCTACTCGGCCGGACCGGACAGTCCCGGCCCGAGGCCGCCCAGCGACGGCAGGGAGTGGACCCCCTCGACGGTCGCCTCCACGTCGAACCACTCGCGGAACGCGAGCGGCCGTCCGATCAACTCGCCCGCGCTGCGTGGTAGTTGTGCTGCTCTGGCAGCCTCCTCCGACTCCCAGAGCAGCACCGCGCCCCAGCGGTGGTGCTCCGGGTCGGACACCCAGACCTTGAGCACAAGCCCGGGGACGTCCTCCCAGTTCCCCGCCTCCTCGCGCAGGAAGCCACGCAGCGATTCGGCGTCGTGATCCGCGTCGGTCAGGTCCCACCAGGCGATCATGGCCTTCATGCGGCTCAGTCTAGGAACGCCGCATCCGACCGTCCGCCGGTACTCACGGCACCCCGCGGCACGCGCCGGGCGCGGGCTGAGTACCGGCTGTTCCCGCGTGCCGGCGGTCACCGATGATCGGACGCCCGCGGTGCGCCGGCCCGGCATCGGGACCGGTCAGGCCCGGCCACGGCCGTCCGCCGCGTTCGAGAAGCCCACCTGAGGAGGACTTGTGGTGCGCGCCGAGCAGTCGATTCTCGATCTGCCCCACGACGCCGACCCGGACCCTGACGAACTGGTCCGGGCCGCGATGCGCTGGCACTTCGGCCCGGACACGGGCTCGCCGTTCTGGCTCGCGCGGGCGGCGTCGCTGGACTTCGATCCGCTCTCCGACGTCAAGACCTACGACGATCTGACGCTGTTCCCCAACGTCGCCGCCGAACTGCGTGATGTACCCGCCGCCGACCTCGTGCCGCGCGGCTACGGCGACCGGCCCGACATCGTCGGGGTGTTCGAGAGCGGCGGCACGACCGGAGCCCCCAAGCGCGTGGTCTGCCCCGGCGACTGGCTGGCCAAGCTGGTCGACTGGAGCAACCGCAACCTGGACGTGCACGGCTTCCCCCGCGGTGCGGACTGGCTGGGCATCACGCCCTCGGGCCCGCACCTGGTCGGCGAGATCTTCCGCCGGTCGGCCCGCACCCACGGCCGCTACGGCTTCCAGGTCGACCTCGACCCGCGCTGGGTCAAACGCCTCATCAAGGACGGCAGGGGAACCCAGGCGGATGCCTACGCCGAACACGTCATCGACCAGGCCGCGCACATCCTGCGCACCCAGCCGATCGGCGTGCTGACGGTGACACCGCCCCTCCTGGCGCGCATCGCGCAGCGCGAGGAACTCGTCGACCTGGTCAACGAGAAGGTACGGGCCATCCGGTGGGGCGGCACGCAGCTGGACACGGACACCGCCGAGCTCTACCGCACCGAGATCTTCCCCGACGCGACCCTCTACGGCCACTACGGCAGCACGATGATCCTCGGCATCGCCGGCCAGCGACACGGCACCCAGCCGGGGGAGCCGTGCGTGTTCGACACCTTCTCCCCCTACATCACCTTCCAGGTCGTGGACCCGGCGTCGGGCACGCCCGTCGCCTACGGCGAACGCGGCCAGGTGGTCATGCACCACGTCAGCAAGGCGCTGCTGCTGCCCAACAACCTCGAACGGGACACCGCAGTACGAGTGCCCGCGCCCGAGGGACGGATCGGCGACTCCGCGGCGGACATCGCCCCGGTGGAGCGGTTCGAGGACGAGGCCGTCATCGAGGGGGTCTACTGATGGAGCCGACCGCCCAGAGCCCCGGGCTTCCCCTGATCGACGCGCTGGGACCGAACGGCCCGTACCGCACCCATCGCCGCCAGACGATCCCCCGAGTGACCGGGGCGGCGGCCGCCGAGCTGAGCCTCGCCCCCGAGCTGTACGTCAACCGCACCATGAAGGCGTTGCGTGAGGCGGCGCCCCCGCCCGCCGAGGAGCGGTCGGCGATGCTGGCGCGTGCGGCCGGACTGTTCGGCTCCGCGGTGCTGGGCGGTATGACGCCCCAGGAGTACGAGTCGGCGGTCACCCGGGTCTCGGGGGTGCCCCTCACCGCGGTCCGCACCGCCACCCGGGTGCTGTCCGAACGGGTCGCCCAGGCCTGGAGCAGCGCCCATCAGGCCCGGCCCCGGGGCGCCGTGGCCGACCGGCACGATCCGCTGGTCCGGACGGGGCAGGCCGTGTGGGCCCGGCGGGGCCAGGTCCTCGCCGTCCATGTGCCGGGCAACTACCCCGGCACCCACGGCTACTGGCCCGAGGCCCTGGCCCTCGGCTACCGCGTCGCCGTGCGGCCCTCGCGCCGGGAGCCCTTCACCGCGCACCGGCTGGTGCTGGCACTGCACGAGGCCGGCTTCGGCGGCGACCAGGTGGCCCTCCTGCCCTGCGGACACGAAGCGGCCGACGTCCTCGTGCGCGGCGCGGACCTGGCCTACGGCGGTGACGAGATCATCCGGCGGTACGCCGGCGACCCGGGTGTGCTCTCCCTGCGGCCCGGACGCTCGAAGATCCTCCTGACGGCCGACACCGACTGGCGCGAGCACCTCGACATGATCGTCGACTCGATCGGCCGCAACGGCGGGACGGGCTGCGTCAACACCACCGCGGTGCTCGTCGAGGGCGACCCGGCACCGGTCGCCGCGGCCGTCGCCGAACGCCTCGCCGCCTGGCCGAGCCTGCCGCCCGAGGACCCCAAGGCGTGCCTGCCCGTCCAGCACGCCGACGCGGCCCGCACCCTGGAGCGTCACGTGCTGGAGCGGGCGAGGGGCACCCGGGCCTGGCTGAACGGCACCGGCTTCGTCGACGAACTCGGCGACGGAAGCGCCGTGTTGCGCCCCACCGTGCACCAGGTGGACTCGCCGGACGCCCCACAGGTCGGCGCCGAATTCCCCTTCCCCTGCGTGTGGGTGGCCCCGTGGAGCCGCACGGACCACGGCGTCGCGCCGCTGCGGGACACCCTCGTCCTGACCGCGGCGACCCGGGACGAGGCACTCGTCGACGCCCTGGCCGACGAGCCCACGATCAGCAACCTCTACATCGGCGACACGGCCACCCACTGGCACCGCCCCGGACTGCCGCACGACGGCTACCTGGGGGAGTTCCTGATGCGGAGCGCCACCATGGTGCGCCTCTGACGAGCCGCGCCCCCCGCCACCGGCAGGGACCGGTACCGGCCCCGGACGGGCGTGCCCACGGCCCTCACACGGGTACGAGAACCGCACCGGCCAGATCGATGAACGCCTGGCCCGCCGGACTCATGGCACGCTCGGCCGACCAGGCCAGGGCGATGCGCGCCCGCAGGCCCGGTGCCGAGATCTCCACGCCACGGATCCGGCTCCCCTGCCGCCGGACGAACGGGGCGGGCAGGACCGCCGCCCCCAGTCCGCGCTCGGCGAGTTCCACGAGCCGCTGCGGGTCCCCGACCTCCATGGTGACCCGCAGCGGGATGCCGGCGCTCTCACACGCCTCCTCCAGCATGGTCCGCAGACCGGTGCCGCGCGGCAGACAGAGCAGCGGCCGCTCGCACAGCTCCGCCAGCGACACGGCCCCGCGCGCCGCCAGGGCGTCCTCCGGCGCCATCCCGGCCACGGCCGGCTCGTCCACCACGAGCCGGTGGTGCAGACCCTCCGGCGGCTTCGTGGCCACGCCGATCAACGCCACGTCCAGGTCCCCCGCGTGCAACCCGGCCGCGAGCTGGTCGGAGGGCGCCTCCACCAGGCGTATCTCCACCTCCGGGTAGCCGCGGTGGAAGTCCGCCAGCAGGTCGGTCACGGGAACCGACGAGCAGGACGTGACGATGCCGACGGAGAGACTGCCGCGCACGAGCCCGGCCAGTTCGTCCAGCGCCAGCCGGCCCCCCGACACCGCGTCCAGCGCCGCCCTGGCATACGGCAGGAACGTCGCCCCCGCCTGGGTCGGCCGCACCTCGGGCCCGGAGCGGTCCAGCAGCTGCTGCCCCAACTCCCGCTCCATACGGCGTATCTGGGAACTCACGCCGGGCTGCGCGACATGCAGACGCTCGGCGGCCCTGGTGAAACTCCGCTCCTCCACCACCGCGAGGAAGTACTCCAGCTGGCGCAGCTCCATAACCATCCCTTCTGAGCGGCAGTCGATCACGTTATTGGACCGGCCGGAAGCCGCGCGACCACGATGACCATGCCGGACGACAGCACACACCAGCAGGTCAGGGAGGCGTGAGGGCCGCATGAACTCGCATAGGCATGATGCCCGTTACCCCGCGGCCGGAGACGACCCCGTACAGGTCGTGACCGAGCTGTGGTGCGAGGTGTTGTCACTGCCCGAGGTGAACCCCTCGGACAATTTCTTCGACCTGGGCGGGCATTCCGTGCTGCTCCACGCCGTCCAGGAAGGGCTGCGGGCCCGCCTCGGCCGCGAAGTGCCCCTGGTCGACCTGTTCCAGTACCCCACGGTCCGCGCCCTGGCCGCCCACCTCGCCGCTCCCGCCCGGCCCGCCGGTGCCGCCGGAACGGGCCCCGCGCCCGGCGGTCGGCTCGCCCGCGTCGAGGCGGGGCGCCGGCGAGGGACAGCCGAGCCGTTCGCGCGGGCCTCCCGGCACGCTGAGGAGGACGAGGACTGGTGATCCACGACAGCGACGACCCCACGCGGGGAACCGGCCGGCACATCGCGATCATCGGCATGGCCTGCCGATTCCCCGGCGCCGACAGCCCCGAGGCGTTCTGGCGGAACCTGGCCGACGGAGTCGAGTCCATCACCCGTCGCGCCCCCGAGCCCGTGCCCGGAGCCCGCGCCGACGGCACGACCGAGCAGTACACGCCCGCGCGCGGCCTGCTCAAGGACCCCGAGTGGTTCGACGCACGCCACTTCGGCTACACCCCCAGGGAAGCCCGGCTCATCAGCCCGCAGCACCGCCTCTTCCTGGAGTGCGCGAGCGAGGCCCTGGACAGCGCCGGCCAGGATCCCGCCCGCAGCCGCCACGTCTTCGGCGTCTTCGGCGGGGGCACCGACATCGGCTACGCGCAGACGCTGCGCGAACGCCGCGCCGAGCTTCCCGCCGTCACCGACTGGGAGATCCTCCTCGGTTCCGCTCCCGACTACCTCGTCTCCCGCGTCGCCTACAAGCTCGGCCTCACCGGCCCGGCGGTCACCGTCCAGACCGCCTGCTCCACCTCGCTGGTCGCCGTGCACATGGCGGCCCGGGCCCTGCTCGCGGGGGAGTGCGACGTCGCGCTCGCGGGAGCCGCGGCCGTGCACGTCCCCGCCAAGGAGAGCCAGTACACGCCCGGCGGCATCATCTCCGCCCGGGGCGAGTGCCGCGCCTTCGACGCCGACGCGGACGGCACGATCGGCGGCGACGGCGTCGGCGTGGTCGTCCTGAAGAGACTGGCGGACGCGCGGGCCGACGGCGACCGCGTCCTCGCCGTCGTGCGCGGCACCGCGGTCAACAACGACGGGGCCGAGCGCATCGGCTACACGGCACCCGGCGTCTCCGGCCAGGCCGCGGTCATCCGCGAGGCCCAGCTCGCCGCGGGGGTCGACGCGGAGAGCATCGGATACGTCGAGGCCCACGGCACCGCCACCCCGCTGGGAGACCCCATCGAGCTGACCGCCCTCACCCAGGCGTTCCGCCGCGACACCGACCGCACCGGCTACTGCTTGATCGGCTCGGTCAAGACCAACATCGGGCACACCGACGCCGCCGCCGGGGCCGCTGGGCTCATCAAGACGGTCCTCGCACTGCAGCACCGCCAGGTACCGCCGAGCCTGCACTTCGACAAGCCCAACCCGCAGTTCGACTTCGACGCCAGCCCGTTCCGCGTCGCCGCGCGCCTCACCCCCTGGCCGGCGTCCGGCGGGCCGCGGCGGGCCGCGGTCAGCGCGTTCGGCATCGGCGGCACCAACGCCCACGTCGTCCTGGAGGAGGCGCCACCGCAGTCCCCCGGCGAGCCCCCCGTGAGCCGCGCGCACCTCCTGGTGCTCTCCGCCGACACCCCGACGGCTCTGACCGCGACGGCCCGCGGGCTGGCCGGCCGGCTGCGTGCCACGGCCGCCGAGACCACCCCGTCCGACGCCGAACTGGCCGACACCGCCTGGACCTTGCAGACCGGACGCCGCGAACGTCCCTGCCGTGCCTACGCCGTGGTGCGCGACGCGGACCACGCCGCGGCGATCCTCGCGGACCCGGACACCCCGGGCCTGGTCACCTCTTCCGCCCCGCCCGAGCCGCCCCCGATCGCCTTCCTGTTCTCCGGAGCCGCCGGGCTGCGGCCGTCGCCCGAGCGCTACGCGGCCGAGCCCGGCTACCGCGAGGCGGTGGACGCCTGCCGGGCCGCGGCCGGCCTGAGCGCTGACGCCCACGAGGACGTCCTGCGCCCCGCTGCCGACAACGGCTCGACGACCGCCCTCGTGGCGTCCTTCGCCCACGAGTACGCCCGGGCCATGACATGGATCCAGCGCGGCATACGGCCCGGCACCGTCCTGGGCACCGGCCCGGGCACCCTGGTCGCCGCCGCCGTGGCCAAGGCCCTGCCCGTCACCGACGCCGTCGGCATCCTCCTCGGCACGACGGCACCGGCGCCGGGCGTGGCGCTCGCCTCCGAGGCCTCCCTCACCGCCGCGTTCGCCGCCGGCCTGCGGCCGCCGAAGGTGCCCGTCGTGTCGGCCGCCCTCGGCCGCGCCCTCACCGACGGGGAGGTCACCGACCCCGGCCACTGGGCGCGCGCCGCGCTCTGCGAGGACGAGACCCTCATCGGCCGCGCACTGGCACACCTGCTGGGCGGAGCCCCGCGGATCCTGCTGGAGGCGTCCGGGCACCGGCGGCTGCTCACCCTGGCCGCCACCCGCCCCGAACGCACCGACGACCACCTGCTGCTCCCCGCGCCCCCGCCCGCGGCCGACGACACCACCGCCGCCGACACCGCCGCCGAACTCGACACCCTCGGACGGCTGTGGCTGACCGGAGCGGCGGTGCGCTGGCACCACGTGCACGGCGGACGGTTCCGCAGGCGGGTACCGCTGCCGGCGTACCCGTACGAACGTGAGCGTTTCCTGGTCGAACCCGCCGGGCGGCCCACGGCCGAGGACACCGCGGCCGCCGACGCCGCTCCGAACCCCCCGACGCCCCCCGACCCACAGGACACCGGCCGCCCCGAGGTGCTGCCGACCCTTCTCGGCCTGTACGCCGAGATCCTCGGGTTCGCCGAGGTGAACGCCTCGGACGATTTCTTCGACCTCGGCGGCGACTCCCTCGTCGCGGCCCGGCTCGTCGAGCGGATCCGGGAGGTGTTCCCGGTGGACATCGACGTCCTGTCGGTCTTCGAGGCCCCCGAGCCCGCGGCACTCGCCTCCACCATCGAAGCCCTCCTCACCGCATGAGCCCCCCGAACCGCACGCCACACACCCCGAGGTGTCCCATGCCCGAGAGAAACCCGGCGCCACGCTGGCTGATCAGCCGCCGGGAACGTCCCGAAACGGTGCCGAACCTCTACGTCTTCGCCCACGCCGGCGGATCGGTCGGCGAGTACCTGATGTGGGCCGACGACCTGCCCGGGCTGCGCGTGTGGGGCGTTCAGCTCCCCGGCCGGTCCTCACGCTTCGCCGAAACCCCCTACGACCGGCTCGAACCGCTCGTCGACGACCTGACCTCCCAGGCCGACTTCCGGAGCCCGAGCGTGTTCCTCGGGCACAGCTTCGGCGCCCTGCTGGCCTACGAGACCGCCCGGGCCCTGCACCGCGCGGGCCGCCCGGGCCCGGACCACCTCCTCCTCTCCTCCTGCCCGCCCCCGCACCTCCTCGGCACCGGCCGCGAGGGGCGCACGCCCCTGACGGACCTGTCCGACGACGACCTGCTCGCGGCGGTCGAGGAGCGCTGGGGACCGCTGTCCGAGCAGGCCCGCACCGACCCGGGGCTGCGCCGCATGGTGCTGCGCACACTGCGCTCGGACATGAGCGTCCTGGAGGCGTACCAGCACCGGCCCGGACCGCCCCTGACCGTCCCGGCGACCCTCCTGTGCGGGGCCGAGGAGAGCGCCCGGCTCGGCCTGGACGGCTGGAGCGAGCAGCTCGGCCGCGTCCGGGACCGACGCGTCCTGCCCGGGGGCCACTTCTACTTCCGCTCCGACGCCGAGCCCCTCCTGGACGTCATCCGTGCAACGGCCCGGTCCCTGGCCACCACCGCACAGACGGGAGCGACCGAGCGATGCGCCACCTGACCTTCGGCCGGCGCTGCGGCCTGAGAGTGTCCGCCTGCGCTCTCGGCACCGTCAACTTCGGCACCTCCTGGGGAGGAGGCGCGGAGGAGAAGGAGGCCCGCGCCGTCTTCGAGCGGTTCGCGGACGCCGGCGGCACCTTCATCGACACGGCCGACTGCTACCAGGACGGCCAGGCGGAGACCCTCCTCGGGGAGTTCCTCACCGCCCGGCGGGACCACTTCGTCCTGGCCACGAAGTACTCGTACGGCCTGAGCGCGGACGACCGCGGCCCGCAGACGACCGGCAACTCCCGCGGCGCCATGATCCGTTCACTGGAGGGCAGCCTGCGCCGGCTGCGCACCGACCACGTGGACCTGTACTGGGTCCACTTCCCCGACACGCTCACCCCCGTGGACGAGATCGTCGCCGCACTGGACGACCTGGTACGCGCCGGGAAGATCCGTTACGGGGGCCTGTCGAACTTCCCCGCCTGGCGCGTCGCGCGGGCCGTCACCCTCAAGGAGCTGTCCGGCCGGAGCCCGGTGGTCGGCATCCAGACCGAGTACAGCCTCGTCGAACGCACCGCCGACCGGGAACTGCTCCCCATGGCCGAGGCCCTGGGGCTCGGAGTGGCGCTGTGGGGACCGCTCGGCGGCGGGCTGCTGACCGGCAAGTACCGGCACAGCCCCGAGGGGCGGCTCACCGACTGGCAGGGCCGCGTCCTGCGCACCGAGTCGGACGGCCACCGCACCGCCGTGCTCGACGAGCTGCTCGCCGTCGCCAAGGAGGCGGGCGCGCCGCCGGCCCGGGTCGCGGTCGCCTGGCTGCACGCCCGGGCCCGCCGGACGAACGCCGCTCAGGTGCCGGTCATCGGACCGCGCAGCGTCGCCCAGCTCGACGACTACCTCGCCGCGCTGTCCCTGGAACTCGACGCCGAACACCTCCGCCGGCTGGACGCCGTCAGCGCCCCACCGCTCGGTTCGCCGCACGAGATCGCGCTCAGCGCGCGCGGAGCCGTGCTCGGCGGGGACGCCGACCGGGTCGGCCCGCCCGCCCTGCCGGTCCCGTGACCGCGCCCCCACCGGCGTCGCGGCGCTCCGCGTCCGCCGGGCCGGACGAGGACCGGGACCGCGCCGCGCGCCTCGTCGGCGTGTGGCGGCTGGTGTCCTTCCACACCCTCGCCCCCGACGGCTCCGTCAGCCCCGGCCCGCTCGGGGAGCACCCCGAGGGGCTGCTCTTCTACAGCGACGGAGGCCACGTGGCCGTCCACATGATGCCCGCCGACGGCCCTCCGCAGTACCTCAGCTACGCCGGGACCTGGCACCTCGACGGGGACCGCGTCGTGCACACCCTCACGGTCGCCGGCCGGACCGAGTGGCTCGGGACCGGCCAGGTCCGGCGGCTGGAGCTGGACGGCGACCTGCTCACGCTCACCGGCCAGGCCCTGTCCAGCCCGGACCGGCGGGTCCTGGTCTGGCAGCGGACCGGCGGCCCCGACGTGCTCTGACCGGACGCGGAACGACCTCGTCCGCACACCTATGGAGGCATGACATGGAACGGTCTTCCGACCGGCACTCGACCGACGCGGCCGCGCAGGCCCCGAGCGTCGCCGGCATGTACGACTTCTACGCGGGAGGGGAGCAGAGCCGGGACGCCGACCGGCAGGCCGCCGCGGCCGCGATGGCGGCGCTCCCCGGCCTCGACGTCGCCGTGGCCGCCAACCGGGCGTTCCTGCGGCGAGCCGTGCGGCACGCCGCCGAGCGTGGCGTCACCCAGTTCCTCGACATCGGATGCGGCTACCTCGCCCCCGGCGACGGGAACGTCCACGACGTCGCCCGGCGCGTCGTCCCCGACGCGCGCGTGGCCTACGTCGAACTCGACCCGGCCGGCGTGGCGCACAACCGCGCGCTGCTGCGGGACACCCC
This sequence comes from Streptomyces olindensis, assembly GCF_040645895.1. NCBI lineage: Bacteria > Bacillati > Actinomycetota > Actinomycetes > Kitasatosporales > Streptomycetaceae > Streptomyces > Streptomyces olindensis. The sequence continues at coordinate 249,481 of NZ_JBEYZD010000001.1, forward strand.
CGGAACGGTCGCCGTACAAGGCGACTTCCTGAAGCCGCACGACATCCTCACCGACCCCGAGGTGGGTGCCGTCATCGACCTGGACCAGCCGGTGGCGCTCCTGCTCGTCGCCGTCCTGCACTTCATCGAGGACAAGGACGACCCGTGGGGGAAGGTCGCTCAGCTGCGCGACGCCCTCGCGCCGGGCAGCCACCTGATCGTGTCCCACGCCTACATCAAGCCGGACACCGGCTCCGGCCCCGATGCGATCAAGGGGGTCTACCGCACGTTCGGCTCCTCCCTGCAGAACCGCGGGCCCGACGAGACCGGCCGCTTCCTCGACGGCTTCACCCTGCTCGAACCCGGCCTGACGGCCATGGCCGACTGGCGTCCCGACCCCGACACGGAAACCGAACACCCCATGAGCCACACCGGAGTGGTCGCCGTGGGCGTCAAGCCCTGACCGACCGCAGCCCTTCCGACCCCGTCTTCAACAGCTCACGTCCCACAAGGAGTTCGCCCCGATGCCCCACAACCCGCAACAGGGCAGCGAAACCGGCTTCGACGTCATCGTCGTCGGCAACGGCGCCCTCGGCTCGTCCGCCGCCGTCGAACTGGCCCGCCGCGGAGCCTCGGTCGCGCTCATCGGCCGGGCCCACCGTCCGTACGCGGCCTCGACCGCGGCCGGCGCCATGCTCGGCTGCTTCGGCGAGGTGACCACCGCCCTGCTCGACAACGCGTACGGACAGGCCAAGTTCGAGCTGGACCTGCTCGCCAAGGACGTCTGGCCGCAGTGGCTGGAGAGCATCTCGGGCGGTGTGTCCGACGGCCGTGACCTCCTCACCGCGACCGGCACCACGGTGCTCCTCAACAGCGTCGGCACCGGCAGCATCGACACCGACAACTTCCAAGCCATCCGCGCGACGCTCGAGAAGCACGACGAGCCCTACGAGACGGTCGACCCGAAGGACCTCGACTGGCTCGACCCCGACCCCAACTCCCGCCCCCTGCAGGCCCTGCACATCCCCGGGGAACACGCCGTGGACTCCGGCCGGCTGCTGCTCAGGCTGGAGCGGACCGCCCGGGACCTCGGCGTCACCCTGGTGGACGGCCACGCCGCGTCCGTGATCAGCGACGGCGACCAGGTGCGCGGCGTCGTACTGGAGGACGGCCAGACGCTCACCGCGGGGCAGGTCCTGCTCGCCGGCGGAGTCGGCACACAGGACATGGTCGACTCCGTTCCCGGTCTCGGTGACTGCATCCCGCGGCTCGTCGCCGGATACGGGGTCTCCGCCCTGGTCACCACCGAGGACGGCACCCAGCCCCAGTCGGTGATCCGCACCCCCAACCGCGCGTTCGCCTGCGGTCTGCACATCGTCCCGCGCAGCGCGGGCCAGGTCTATGTGGGCGCGACCAACATCATCAGCCCCCGGCCGCTGGCCGACCCGGTGATGCGCGACATCCTGTTCCTCCTCGAATGCTCCCACCGCCAGATCCGCCGCAACCTGTGGACGAGCACCGTCGTCCGGGTCAACGTGGGCAACCGGCCCATTTCCCTCGACGGATTCCCGCTCCTCGGCGAGACCCCGCTCAGCGGCCTGTGGATGATGACCGGCACCTACCGGGACGGCCTGTTCCTCTCGCCCGTGCTCGCCAAGGAGTTCGCCCGCCGGCTGCTCGGCGAGGAGCCCGCCCTCGATCTGGAACCGTTCGCCCCCGAACGGGCCCCCCTCCAGGGCGTCTCCCGGGAGTCCGTCGTCGACACCACCGTCGAGCACACCCTGGCCACCGGCTACGAGCAGCACTGGCGGGTGCCCACCGACTGGCAGGAGTTCCTGGACGTCGGCCTCAAGCCCATCTACGCCGAGTGGGCGAGGGAACTCGACGCGGACTTCACCCCGCAGCCCGACCTGCTCGCCGCCGCGCGGCTGGAACCACAGCTCGTGACGTGGCTGCGGACCTACTACGACAACTGCCGCGCCCGGTTCGGCAAGCCGGCGGACACCAGCCCCACCGCCGGCGACCTGGTGGACGAGGCCGCCGAACTCCTCACCGCGGCACGGGTCCCGGCCCCGCGCGCCGACGCCCTGGCCCTGGCCGCTCACGCACTGACCGGCTTCTCCCCGGAAACCGGCGCCGCGACGCCGGTGACCACCGAGGACTCCGAGCGGTTCCGGTCGCTCGTGGCACGGCGGGCACAGCGGGAACCACTGGAGTATCTGCTCGGCCGGGCCCGGCTGTTCGACCTGGAACTCGAGGTCGGCGCCGGTGTCTTCGTCCCGCAGCCGCGCACCGAGACCCTGGTGACCGAGGCCCTCGCCCGGTGCGAGGCCACCCGCCCCCGGGTCGTCGACCTGTGCACCGGTTCCGGGGCCGTCGCCCTCGCCGTCGGGGCGCAGCGCCCCGACGCCGTCGTCACAGGGGTCGACAACTCCGCCGACGCCCTGCGGTGGGCCAAGCAGAACGGCGAGACGCTGCGGTCCCAGGTCAAGGCCGAGATCGACTTCGTCGAGGGCGACATCGCCGACCCCGGCCTGCTCGCCGCTCTCCACGGTGGCGCCGACCTGGTCACCGCCGTCCCGCCGAACTACCCCGACCGCCTCCAGATCGTCCCGGAGATGTCGGTGTACCAGCCCGCGACGGCCGTTCGCTCCGGCTGGGACGGACTGGACGCGATGCGCTCGGTGGCCGCGACCGCGGCGCGGCTGCTCAAGGAAGGCGGAGTGCTGGCGGTGGAGCACCACGACGCCCTCGCCGACGCGGTGATCGAGATCGTCGAAGAGGCCGGATTCGATTCCGTCACCAGCCACACCGACCAGAATGGACACCCGAGGTTCGTGATCGCCCGGCGCGCGGCGGCCTGACCACCGGTGCCCCTGACCGGGTGTCAGACCCGGTCGGGGGCACCGCCGCACCGCGCGCCGCCCGCACCACCGAGAAGCCCGCCGGCCGGCCCACGTCCGGCTGAGCCCGCAGGGAGAGGAAGAGTCGCTGATGCGCGACAGCTCGTTACGCGCTACGAGACGGGAGTGGATCGGCCTGGCCGTGCTGGCGCTTCCCTCCATGCTCGTCACGATGGATCTCACGCTGCTGCACCTCGCCGTGCCCCAGATCAGCGCCGATCTGGACCCCAGCAGCTCGCAGTTGCTCTGGATCACCGACATCTACGGCTTCGCCGTCGCCGGTTTCCTCATCACGATGGGCACGCTGGGCGAACGCGTGGGACGACGGCTGCTGCTGATGCTGGGGGCCGCCGCCTTCGGCATCGCCTCCGTCCTCACGGCCTACGCCGAGACCCCCGAGATGCTGATCGTGACCCGTGCCGCCCTCGGCGTGGCGGGAGCCTGCCTGGCCCCCTCGACCCTGTCGCTGATCCGCAACATGTTTCCGCTGCCCGCACAGCGCACGACCGCCGTCACCATCTGGTCGACGAGCTTCATGCTGGGCGGGGCCCTCGGCCCGGTGGTCGGCGGGGTGCTCCTGGAGTTCTTCTGGTGGGGCTCGGTCTTCCTGCTCGCCGTGCCGGTGATGCTGTTGCTGCTCGGACTCGGCCCCGTCCTGCTGCCGGAGCACCGCGATCCGCACGGCGCCCGCGTCGACCTGCTGAGCTCGGCCTTGTCGTTCGTCGCCGTACTGGCCGTGATCTACGGCGTGAAGGAGATCGCGAAGCACGGCCCGGCCCCCCTTCCCGGCGCGACCGTCCTGGTGGGTGTGGCCGTGGGCTACGTCTTCGTCCGGCGCCAGCGCACGCTGACCCACCCCCTGCTGGAGATGCGGCTGTTCACCGTCCGCGCGTTCAGCGCGTCGCTGACCACGCTGCTCGTGACCATCATGTTCCTGATGGGCGTTCAGTTCCTCATCGCGCAGTTCCTGCAGAGCGTGGTGGGGCTCTCGCCGCTCCAGGCCGGGCTGTGGATCCTGCCCGCCGTGCTCTCGGGCATGGTCACCGCACTGGCCGCCGCCGGCATCGTGCGCAGGATCCGGCCGGCCTACGTCTTCGCCGCCGGCATGGTCGTGGCGGCCGTCGGCTTCGTCCTGCTCTGGGGCGTCACTGCGGATTCCGGCCCGGGCCTGGTGATCGCCGCCTCGGTCCTGATGTTCGCGGGCCTCACCCCGGTCTCCGCCCTCGGCGTCGACCTCATCGTCGGCGCCGCGCCGCCCGAACAGGCCGGACAGGCCTCCGCGATCTCGGAGACCGCCAACGAGTTCGGCGGCGCGCTGGGGATCGCCCTGGTGGGAAGCCTCAGCGCCGCCGTGTACCGGAACAGCATGTCCGACACGTATCCCGACGGTGTGCCCGCCGGCGCGGACGACACGCTCGCCGCCGCGCTGGAGGCCGCGGCGCGACTGCCGGGCGAGGCCGGCGAGCGCCTGGCGGACGCGGCCCGCGCGGCCTTCGCCCAGGGCCTGCAGGCCAACGCCTGGGTGGCCGCGCCCCTGATGCTCGCCATGGCCCTGGGGGCGACCTACCTGCTGCGCCGGGTGAATCCCGCCGCGCACGAGGAGGAACCGGAGCACTCGGAACTCGCGGCCGACGCCCGGTGATCACCAAAGAACTCCTGCACGCCAGTGCGCAGTCGGCTCGACCGAGAACCTGCTGCGCGCGGCCGTGGCCCGGCTCGGCGGGGGCGACCTGGAGGCGGCGGCCGGCTACTCCCTCGGCCTGG